>JASFOJ010000014.1:0-54588 GCA_050116575.1 Gammaproteobacteria bacterium
CACTGGTCACGGATCCCACGATCGCTGTAATACCGTGGTGACCGTGCGAGCCCAGCACGATCAGATCGATGCTTGCCTCTTTGGCAAAACGGACGATCTCCTTTTTAGCGGAGTCCGTGCAGAACCGTATCTCCTGCGCCACGTTTTGCATTTCCAGGCTATTGATCAGTTTCGCCAATGAGGCTTGTGCCTGTTGCTCCCGAAAACTTTTCCGGTCAGTTCCCTCCGGCGCTATCATTTCATTGGACGCTTCCTCGGGGAAATATTCCACTACATAAAGCAGGGTAAGCTGCGCGCCATAGTATTGCGCCAACTCCGCACCTCTGGCTGCAGCCGCGTTGCCGGCTTCGGAAAAATCCGTCGCACATAGAATATTCTGATATTTTTTCATTACCGCCTCCTTTTTGCCATTCTCATCATCCTAACCCATTAACTTGCAGACGCGCTTTGGTCATTCTCTCGCCGGGCCAGCAGACGTTCCCCTTTTGAACTTAATATCCAGATGCGCGCGCGGCCCGGGAACAGACACGCTGTGTGTAAACGGCAAGCATCGCAGGAAATCGGACACTCATCCGCGACGGTTTTCAGATATCCTTGCCGCGTCAAATCCTCGAGCATGTTTTGCATCAGTGCATGACTGACACCCAGTCTGCCCGCAAGAGTATCGGTGGATGCCGTTCCTTCCGCGGAGATCATGCGCAACACTTTTTCCAGCACCTCAGACTCCCATATGCAGCCATTGCGTTCCCTGGTACACAACGATGCCAGCGCTCAGGGCAATGACCAGCAACATCAGTACCGCAAACAGTGTCCAGCGCCAGCTGCGTGTTTCCTGGTACATGGCCGATAACGTCGCGACACAGGGAATGAAAAGCATGGTGACCACCAGGAACGATAACGCCGTTGCCGATGACACGACTGTTGCCATGGTTCCCGCCAGTCCCGTGCCGTCACCGGTACCATAAAGAATGCCCAATGTGGCAATGGCGTTTTCCTTGGCGATAAAACTGCTTAGCAGCGCCACAATCAGGCGCCAGTCCATACCCATGAGCTGGCCGATGGGCGTCAGGCTTTTACCAAAGCGGGCCAGGTAGCTTTGCTCGATTCCGGGGCCCGGATAACTGCTGAGCGCCCAGACAATAACCGCAACCAGCAAAATAATCGTGCCCGCCTTGCGCAGAAAGGCCCAGGTGTTGTTCCACACAAACTGCGCGATGGATCTCAGGCCGGGCCGGTGATAAAGGGGCAATTCCATGATGAAGGCGGTATGCTGACCCCGGAATAAGGTACGATTGAGAACAGTGCCAACAATGGCGAGCACAACCATATTGAGCGCTACCAGCCCCCACGACACCACCACCGCCAACTTGCCAAAAAACAGCGGAGTTAATAGCGCCAGTATCAGCAGCCGGGCGCTGCAGGGTACCAGCGGCGTCAGCAATATTGTAAGCAGTCGCCCGCGATGCGAGTCGATCACACGCGCCCCGATCACCGCGGGCACATTACAACCAAAGCCCAGAAACAGCGATAGAAAACTTTTACCATGCAAACCGAGATAGTGCATGAAGCGGTCCATCACATAGGCTGCACGCGCCAGATACCCGGTGTCTTCCAGAAAAGCGAGCGCGGTGAAAAATACGATAAGGATGGGCACAAAGGTAATCACAATACCCGCGCCACCGAGTACCCCGTTAACCAGAAGATTCGATAACCACGGTGGCGCGTTTACCAGTGCGGCGGCAAGCCAGGTGCGAAACGACTCAACCACGGCAACATCCAGCCAATGTTGAATGGGCGCGGCGACGGTAAACGTCAACCAGAACACCAGGGCAAACATGGCCAGTAATACCAGCAAACCCCAGAATGGATGCACGGCTATACGATCAAGGCGGTCAGTCACACTAATCTGGCCGAGTGCGGGATGGATCACTGCCGCGCGCACCATGCGGGCGATCCATTCATAACGGCCGCCGGCAATATCCAACACGGCGTCCTCATGTTCCCTTAGCAGGTCTGCGATCGATGACCAGTTGCTTTCCGGTAACCACGACTGGACCTTGTTAGTTACCTCCGTGTCACCTTCCAGCAGTTTAAGGGCGACCCAATCTTCGTGATAAGGTTCTGGAACATGAGCCGCCAGCAAATTACGCACTTGTTCCAATACATCCCGATGAGAATCGGCAATCTCCGGCCGGTTGGGATTAAAGCTCGCGGGATTCCGCGCCAGACGTTCCGCCGCCATGATGAGTTCGGAAACACCCTGGTTTTTGGCCGCCACCAGGGCTATGACCGGCAAGCCCAAAGCCGCTTCCAGCACATGGGGTTCGATACTGACGCCCTCTTCTTCGGCAACATCCATCATGTTTAACCCTAGTACCACCGGTACCGGTAATACGAGCAGTTCAGCCAGCAGATAGAGATTGCGTTCCAGGGCCGAGGCATTGGCGATCATTATGATCACGTCGGGTGCCTCATGAAGAATAAAATCACGCGCAACACGTTCTTCTTCAGAACTGGCGCTCAGGCTGTAAGTGCCCGGCAGGTCGATGATGCGCAAATGCATGTCGTCCCGGGAAAACATGCCTTCCTTGCGCTCCACCGTTTTGCCGGGCCAGTTACCCACGTGCTGGCTTAGCCCGGTCAACAAGTTGAAGACCGTTGACTTGCCCACGTTAGGCTGACCGGCAAGTCCCACGACGATGTTCGTTGCAGGTTGCGTGGATTCGCGGGTGCGTTGCGGTGAGTCATTCGGTTGCATCTGGCCGGCCTCGTTCCAGTTCTTGCACCAGGATCTTCGATGCCTCGCCCCGACCCAACGCAATACGGGTATCGCGAACCCGCACCAACAAAGGGCCACGCGCCGCATTTTGCAATATTTCCAGTTGGCAGCCGACTGAAATCCCCATGCCGGCCAACCGGCTAATGAAACCGCGCCCGCCCCGCATTTCGGTCACAATGGCATGTGCTTTCGGCGCAAGCTGGTCGAGAAAGACTTCCTTGTTCTCCAACATCATCGATGCACCCGTTTATTCCCTTTTTATGAAGACAGAGATTGTTATTCGTATCCCAATGTACTATTTATAAATAAACTGTGGCCGGTCATTTCAGCTGGTTGCGGAATATCTAATAAATCAAGCACCGTCGGCGCCACGTCAGCCAATCCCCGGCCGGTTCCCAGCCGCGCCTGGCGATCACCCAAGAAAAGCAATGGAACGGGATATTCGGTATGTTGCGTGTGGGGTTCACCGGTGGCAGGATCCACCATTTCATCGCAGTTGCCATGGTCGGCGGTTAACAATACATAATAGTTATGCTTCATCGCCGACTGGATGACCCGGTGGCTTTGTTCGTCCAGGATTTCCACCGCTCTGATAATTGCGTCCCGCACGGCTGTGTGGCCAACCATGTCACCGTTGGCAAAATTAACCAGAACAAATTGATAACGGTTGGACTCTATGGCTTCAATCATCCGATCAGCGACCTGCGGCGCGCTCATCTCCGGCTGCAGATCATACGTGTCCACATCGGGCGACGGTATGATATCGCGCTCTTCACCGTCGAATGGTTTTTCCCGCCCGCCGTTAAAAAAATAAGTGACGTGCGGATATTTTTCCCGTTCGGCACAATGAAACTGTTCCAGGCCGGCATCGCTGATGACCTCGGCAAGTACTTTGTCGGGTTGATTCGGTGTAAAGACAACGGGAAACGGAAATTGCGCATTATATTCCGTCATGCATACCACGTGGCGCGGCCCGTTATCGCGATCGAAGCGGTCAAAATCCTCCAGCCCCATGGCGGCGGCCAGTTGCCGCATGCGGTCACTGCGAAAGTTAAAGAAAAACACCGGCTCATCGGTGGCAATTACCGGCGTCGACGGAGAACCAATAACCGTCGGCTGAATAAACTCGTCACCCTCGTCCCGGTCATAAGCGGCTTCGATAGCTTCATGGGCGGAGGCGGCATGCAGGCCCTCGCCTAACACCATGGCCGACCAGGCCTTCTCGGTACGATTCCAGTGCTTAGCGCGGTCCATGGCGAAGTAACGGCCACTAACGCTAGCAATCTCCCCGGTACCAAGCTTCTCCAACTGTCGGTCAAGCGCCGATAAAAATTTGCGCGCCGCCCTGGGTGCAGTATCCCGGCCATCGGTAATCACATGGATCACCGGTGTAATCCCCGCGTCCTTGAGCATGGATAGCAAACCGAACAAATGTTCAATATGCGAATGCACGCCGCCGTCGGAAACCATGCCGATAAGGTGAACGCGGCGAGCGTCTTCCAGGAGCTTTTGCCAGGCCGGATTCTCCGTCAGGCTGCCGCTCTCGATGATCTTACTCACCCGTAACAGCCCCTGTTCCAGGATTCGTCCCGCCCCCAGGGTCAAGTGACCCACCTCAGAATTGCCAAACTGCCCGTCAGGCAAACCCACCGCCAGCCCCGAAGCCTGCAATGTGGTGTGGGGATTGGAAGCGAAATAGTCGTCCAGATGCGGCGTTTGCGCTTGACTCCATCCGTTATTTTTTCGATTGGGATTGAGAGCGAAACCATCAAAAATGATAAGAAGCACTCCTCGTCTGTCCATCGCACCTCCAAGTGGTCTCTTTGACAGTTGCCGGTAGCGCTATCTGCGATTGCTGTCTATCACTACCTAAAACAATGTTTTTATCATAATCATGAAACCGTACGCCCGACATGATCTGCCTCAGGTTTGAGTGACAAAATGGCGTATTGTTGATCAACTTCACCGTGTCAAACCTACTGTATTGTAATTTATCGAAGCGACAGATAATGCGCTGTCTAAGGCCGAGCGTGCAAATTTTGCAGATACCAATAAAACCAGCAAAATAAATCATTTGGCGGGTTCGGCAGGAAACTCCGTACATTTTTTTACGCAAAAACTCGACGCGGTTCGGTCGTATACGAATGCTGCCCCCACCGATTCCCGCAACTTCAAAGTTCCATTTCTACGTCGGGAAAATTACCAATCAGCGCCCTTTTGGTTTAACGCCGACGCTATTATAATGTCTCATACGTAAAACGGCTCTCCATAAATTCCGATAGGACCGGGAATCGATGCACCTTTTCCATTGCCCGAATAACAACAATAATCAAACAAAGGTCGATATCACAGAGCAATGACAAATCCCGAACTGCAACTGGCCAACGATTTTGTCCGGCACACCGGCCATAACATTTTCCTGACGGGAAAAGCGGGTACCGGCAAGACCACGTTTTTGCACCGGCTCAGGGACAACATGCCAAAACGCATGATCGTCACCGCCCCCACCGGCGTGGCCGCCATTAATGCCGGCGGTGTCACGCTGCATTCCTTTTTTCAAATGCCCTTTGGCCCGTACCTGCCGGGCAGCGACATTCAACGGCAAACGGAACAACGCCGCTTCAGCAAAGAGAAAATCAACATCATTAAGAGTCTGGACCTGCTGGTGATTGATGAAATCAGCATGGTGCGCGCGGATTTGCTGGATGGCGTTGACGCCGTGTTGCGCCGCTACAAAAACCGTCACCAGCCCTTTGGTGGTGTGCAACTGTTAATGATCGGCGATTTGCACCAGTTGTCGCCCGTGGTCAAAAACGACGAATGGGACCTGCTTAAGAACCATTATGATTCGTGCTATTTCTTCAACAGCAACGCCCTGAAACAAACAGAGTTGGTTACCGTTGAGCTGAAACATATCTATCGCCAGTCCGATGAACATTTTATCCAACTGTTAAACCGGGTGCGCGACAACCGGCTCGATAACAACACGTTACAGGCGTTGAACTGCCGGCATCTGCCGGACTTCCGGCCCGATGACAACGATGATTTCATTACTCTCACCACCCATAACCGCGGCGCCGACAATATCAATGACCGACAACTGCAGGCCTTGAACACCAAACCATTCACCTTTCAGGCAACCATTGAGGGTGACTATCCGCCATACAGCTACCCGACGGCGGAAAAGCTGATATTAAAAGAAGGCGCGCAGGTGATGTTTGTGCGCAACGACAGTTCCACGGACAAACTGTATTTCAATGGCAAGATTGGAAAAATCACCCATATTGACGACCACGGCATCACCGTCAAATGTCCCGAAGACGACGAAGAAATTCCTGTGGAGCCGGTTACCTGGGAAAACATCAAGTACACCGTCGACCCGAAGAGCAAGGAAATCACCGAAGATGTCATCGGCAAATTTACCCAGTACCCGTTGCGGCTGGCCTGGGCGATCACTATTCATAAAAGCCAGGGATTGACCTTCGAGCGAGCCATTATCGACGCCAATGCCGCGTTCTCCCACGGCCAGGTCTATGTAGCCTTGAGCCGGTGCAAAACCTTTGAAGGTATGGTGCTGAGTACACCCATTTCACAACGCGCCGTCAAGACGGATACAGCCGTATCACAATTTGTGGAACGCGCTGGCCACAACCCGCCAACCCATGAACAATTAAACAACGCTAAGGTCCTCTATCAACAGAACACGTTGCTGGAGTGTTTTGACTATCAATCGCTGGCTTTCAGCTTAAGAAAACTGATCAAGCTATTGCGCGCCAACCAGCGTCTGATCCAGTATTCGGGTAGCGAATCCATCGACGAAATGGAAAAACAGGTCAACGAAGAAATTATCGCCGTTGCAGATAAATTCAAACGTCAACTGCAATCCCTGTTTAGACCGGATCAAATACCGGAAAATGACCCACACATACAGGAACGCATGCGTAAGGCATCTTATTATTTTATGGATAAACTACAAGTTGGATTGACCCCCTGGGTATCTGCTTTTCGCTGCATCACCGACAACAAGGATATCAAAAAACAAATCAACAAGGCCTTCGAATGGCTGCACCACAATCTCGCCATAAAAATGGCTGCCCTGCATAGTTGCCGGGAAGGCTTCTCGACGAGTGAGTATTTGAACGCCGTTGCCCACGCACAAATTGATCTCAATTCAAAACCAACCACCAAATCGCAGGCAACGGAAATCAACGCCGCGGATATGGAGCATCCCGAACTGTTCCAGGCGCTAAAAGACTGGCGGGCCGAACAAGCCAAAGAAGAGAACGTGGAGCATTACCGGATTCTGCACCAGCGGGTACTTATACAAATTGCCAACGCATTGCCCGACACCCGTAACGCCTTGTTAAGTATCAACGGCATTGGCAAACGCACCGCCGAAAAATACGGTGACCGGCTTGCCGCCATGGTTGTCGACTATTGCCGCAAACACAACATTGAATCCCGACAAACACCACCGGAACCGGCTAGCGGTAACGGAAAAAAAGACACCAAACAAATCAGCTATGAACTTTATTTACAGGGCAAAGAAATCAAGGAAATCGCCGGCGAACGGGGGCTGGTCGCCAACACCATCGAAGGCCACCTGGCCCACTACGTGGGCCTGGGCCTGCTGGACGTTAAGGAGTTAGTTGCAGAAGCAAAAATTCCAGCGATTAAAAAAGCGGTGGATGATAAAGGCGTACAAAGCCTGAAAGTCATCAAGGAGCACCTGGGCGATGATTTTTCTTACGGCGAAATCAGGATGGTTGTGGAATCGTTGCGCTGAAATTATGCGTTTGCGGTCCGGACAAACCATGACCATTAGTACAGCCCGCGACATGTACTCAGGGCCGCTCCCTTAACTCGTAACGTGCGCCGTGCGCACGGTTGCCTCTGAAATTTAGTTGGCCCGCAACCAACCGGTGGACTTTCCCGGCAAAAGCGATTACTTTACGCATGAATTCCCGGCCCGGGCAAGGCCACGCATCCATCGATCATGAGACTTTCAATAAAACCCCAATCAATAACTTATGGTGCTTCGTGAATATCGTTCTCAATCCCACATCAACCGCCAAACAATCAAAAAGCCAGCTGCAGGCGCGTTTCGACAAGCTGCGGCAACAACTGCTGAAACAACAAAAACTTAACCAAAAATTCCAGGAAGATCTGGACGAACTGGTGACAATATATCAAACCGAGCTGGCACAAATGGACAGCAAACAGGTTGAGCCCCTGACCCGGCTTACCGAAAAACTGATCGATTTCATGGGCCGCAAGAGCCTGTCCAACTGGCACCGGGAAGAGCTGGGGGACTGGATCATCGAGACCATCAGCCGCATCGGCCGGGTGGACCCCGAAACCGCCGATAAACTGCACCGCCGGGTACGCCAACTGGTGGCCAGTCAGATGGGCATGACCGAAGAAGAAATGGATGAAGAAGCGCAGCAATTTGCCGAGTCTATGAAAGAAGCGTTTGAATCCGTTGGAGAAACGGAATCATCGGGGGCGGGCGCCGACTTCGATGACGACGATCCTCAGGAGGATATGTTCGGCTTCGACGATGTCTTCGAGGATTGGGACGTGGATGACGATTTTGCCGAAAACAATGACCCTTTTGGTGGCAAAGCCCCGGACACCGATGAACGCCGCCGGCGGCTCATGGATGGTTCATGGGCACGCACGTTATTCCGGCGCGCCGCCCAGGCCCTGCACCCGGACCGCGAACAGGACCCCGAACAACGCCAGGCCAAGGAACGCTCCATGCAGCAACTGCTCGAAGCTCGCAACCAGGGTGACATCCTGACCCTGTTGCATCTGTACAGCGAGGGCGCTGGTGTCGACGACCTGGTGCTGGCCGAACAGGAAATGAAAAGCGCCTGTCAATTAATGGAGGAACAACTGAATGACTTACGTAATGAACAGTCCGATTTCATTTACGACCACCCACTGCGAATGCTGGTCCACGACCTGTTCTACAGCAGTTCGCGCAAAACCCGCGAGAAAAATATCCACTTATGGAAACAAGACCTGAAAGCCGAGGCACAACTAACATCGGAGCTCGTGGGCGAACTGCGCAACCTCAAGGTGCTGAAGGAAATCCTGGAGGAACGCCGCGAGGAACGGTATTTTCGTGACTTTGAAGAGATGTTTGACGGCCTGTGGAAATAAACTCCCGCTAACAATACCAAGCCCTTCAAACAGCGAACAGGAAAAGCCCCTCGAGAATTACACCTGATCCCTGTGTATTGCTTGTATCGCGGATAGCGCCCTTTCCGCCGGTTTCAACCCGCTACATGTTCACAACCCGGACACCCGGCTCGATACTGTTATCCAGTCACGCCAATACTTGTATACCGGCGTATTTGCACTGTACAATAAGATTAGCCGCTGCTGGCAAACTGATCCAATCGATCGCTGCTCAAGAAGTCTTTTCCTGCGCCGCTGTTACGTTCACCCCAACGATGTTAACGATACCTCCCGGAGAACACCACGATGTACGATACCACCATAAAACCCCGCCGATATTTTTTGATAATTGTACTTCTTATTGCCCTGAGCGGCTGCGGTGGTGGCGGTTCATCGGGCGGTAACAGCGTACCTGATGGCCTGTCGGACTACATCGGCACGTGGGTGGCAAACTGCACCACCGATTGGCCGACTCATGTTTTCACCCTGTCCATCAATGACTCGGGGCAATATTTTCTTATCAGCAATGAATATGATTCCGCGGCCAATTGCGGCAACGATGCCAATCTGTTGAACACCAACATTGATACCGCCACGGTCACTTCCATTGAAACCAATGCCAATAACGCGTCATACAAGGATATTTATCTGTCCGTGATCGAGACGCGCAAAACACCCCAATCTTCCAGCGAAGCATCGGACTGGATATCACAGGAATATTGCGGCCAGACCCTCTGGTTGCCGGGTATGGAGGCAACATTTAATGCCAGTAATACCGGCAGCGCCACCAGTATCTGTTATCAACCAAATTTGCGCCCCGCGGCTCTGCTCAATGGATCAACACTTTCCATAAACGGTCGCGGTAGTTTCGACGGCGGCGACCCGCCCGATGTGGTGTACAGCAAACAGGCCAGCCTGCCACTGCTGTCCGGCGTCATCGATGATTCACCGTGGGTGATGGTTTCCGGGAAAGCGAGTCCCGATTTTGGAGCAGGTAGTCTTAGCTACTCTATGTATGACACCTATGTACCCGATACTGATATTTGCAACGGCTTTTTTGGCGGTCGCGATAAAGTATTGGCCGTACTGCCTGACACCGGCGGCAATTTCACACTGAATCTGGGCACTTACAGCGTCACTCTATTCGATGTAGGGAATAACGATAACTACATCATTCTATCGGGATCGGGCACCCTGCAAAATGTTACCAGCACCGAGGTCAGCGGCAACATGAGCATGAGCTATGATGGCAACAACCATGTCAGCGGGCAGTTTACTGTATCACGTTGTTCAAATTGATTGATCTATCAATATACTTTAATATATTGAATTGCAGCGTGATCTATTTGTAGATCACAATAGTGGCTCGCTGCATGTCCGTGCGATGCAATAGTCAATCAGCACAAAACACCAATCTCTGCCACTAATTCCTTAACCATACTTTTTGATACTAAAAAGGGCAATTTAAGTGTTAAATTTGCAACTCATTTAGGTGGTTTGTTTTTATAACCAACGAGTTATATTGGTCCGGGCCCGCGAATCACCACGGATCACCATGAATCAGTTCGGCCACTACGTTTCAACAACTCCGTAGACGATTCAAGCACTCAAGGATATCCGCTTTTAAAGGATGCGCGCTAATCCACTCACGAAATTGAATCAACCTTTCGTATTCACTATCACCCAGCTTTTCGCGCAACTGCTTTTCTTGTGTTGCCATCACACGTGAGTCACGAATGGCTTTTTGCCAAGGTTCGTTGAATATTTTGGTGAGACTGGCATCAAGATTGAGGGCTTGCACCAGAGCCCATTCACCGCCATCCACCCAGAACCGCCCGCAGTTGCCGCACAAATCAATTTTATTTGATGCCTTCTCACTCATTGAAAATTTTGTCATTAACTTTTGGCATTGAGGACATACCAAGGCTTGTTTGGAATCAGTAACCTCGATGGGTTGAATGCGATCGGATTCGTGTACTAATGATGGTTCCCGTTCCGACCAATGTCTATAGCTTAAAATTTCAATCAGACAGCCTTCACAGGACGGACAGCCAAAACCCGGTAATCCGTCGGCAAGTTTGGTGGGTACCAGCGAGCTATTCTTACAAGTGGGACATTTCATGTCGTGCTCCTTAACCTAACCATGGATCGTGATCGGTGGCATCGGGGTTCCCAAACAACTGGCAACCGCACGGGTAAACTCGGCACTGCCGGCTTTGATTTTGTTATCAACCGTCAAACAACTCACCAGTGCTTTGAGTATGCGCGGCTTGAGCATCGGCTTGACCCGTTCGAGCTTATCCATGGCCTTGTCCAACTCTGCAATGGTGATCTGTTGACGTGCCACCGGCTGCAACGCGGTTGCGCCAATGGACCGGATAGCCGTGGCAAATGCATAGTGGGCATCACCTTCATCCTTGTGTTCAGCAAAAGCGACCAGCGACAGTATGAGTTCCAACTCGTACTTCACCGCGCCGATGTGCGTGTGAACCGCAACCGGCGGCTTGCGAATCCCGAAAGCTTCGTCAAGTTGCTGGACAATGACCCGTTGCACGATCCATTCACGGATATCGACTTTGCGATCGGCCTGGATCAAGGCCTCTATATTGCGTTTAAAGACCACATACTGGGCGCTTGACAGGGATTTCAATGCTGGCATGCATAACTCAAAAACCGGTAGGCGCAGCTTGGCCGGCAACGCACTGACCTGCGGATGCAGTTGTTGCGCTTTTTCAAATACCATCGGATCGGCATTTTTGGCCAACAGATCCCACTGCTGATTTTGTATGCCAATACTGTGGTGAATGACGTAGCAATATATCAGTGCGCGGACGCCAAATGGATCTTCGGCCTCTTCGCGAATGAGTGGCGGTACTTCAGCCAATAGTCCCTGCGCGTAATTAATTTGCTGCTCATCCGTCTGACCGATGCGATCAATGGCCTGCATGGCCTCCTCCACCGCCGCCCCCACCTCGCCAGCTGTCACGACGCTCATCAACGCCTCCTTCCTGGCCTGCTTATCCTCCACCTGCGGTTGTTCCGCTGGCATTTCCCGTTTGGGTTCAAGGAATTTTCCGTCCCAGCGCGGTTCAATGCGGCGAATGCGATCCTTCAAAGGTGGGTGCGTGGCGAATAAAAATGAAGCGATACCATTGGAAAAGTAGGCGTGGCTGTATTCCGGAGCAGATGGTGACAACAACTGGGAACCGGCTTGCCAGCCACCGATTTTTTTCAGGGCACCGGCGATACCGGCGGACTGACGGGTAAATTGTACGGCGGAGGCATCAGCCAGGTATTCGCGCTGACGGCTGACAATGGCCTTTATCCAATTGCCAAAAAACGTGCCACAGTAGCCAATGACGGTCAGCCCCACACCCAGAATGAGTATAGCCACCACCAGACTACCGCCTTGTTTATTGCGGGAACGGCCGACGTAACGCACCGAACGCATCAGGAAATAGCCGATCATTCCCAACAATAAAATGCCATGAAGCACGCCAATGAGTCGAATATTCAACCGCATGTCGCCGTTGAATATGTGGCTGAACTCATGGGCAATCACCCCCTGGAGTTCATCGCGCGTCAAATACGTTACCGCGCCGCGCGTGATACCGATTGCGGCGTTACTCGGTGACCAGCCCGCCGCAAAGGCGTTGATGCCTGATTCATCCAATAAATAAACCGACGGCACCGGCGAGCCCGACGCGATGGCCATCTCTTCCACAACATTGAGCACCTTACGATGCACGGGATCCTGGCTGTTTTGCGGCACAACCCGCCCACCCAGTATTTCAGCGACGGCTTTGCCGCCGGAGGCCAAAACAGACGTTTTATAAAAGCTGCCGGCTCCAATAATCAGAATAATAACAACGCCGATACCGATTCCGCGCGTGGTATCATAACCAGCTGACAAAGCTTCCCAGGTATTGGGCAAATGGCCGGTGGTGTTATACACCATGACTGCCATGACCAGCAGGTTGGTGATCACAATCAAAGACACCACCGCCAGAACAAATAACACAACCAGTGTGAAAGTATTGCGGCGTGCCACCGCTTGTGCTTCAAAAAAATTCATTGCTCAATGACCCGGGGGTGGGGCTAGAAAGATACCTTGGGTGCTTGCTGGATTTGCTTACTATCCTCAAAGGCCAGTGGCGTGGCATCCTTGGCGTGACCAAACGAGCCGGCTAACACGTTTTGCGGGAACGACTGTTTATAGGTGTTGTATTCCATAACCTGATCGTTAAACGCCTGCCGAGCGAAAGCCACTCGATTCTCCGTACTGGTTAACTCTTCGGTCAATTGCATCATATTTTGATTGGCTTTCAAATCCGGGTAAGCCTCCATCACCACATTCAACCGCCCCATCGCCGAGATCAAACCGTTCTCGGCATCGGATAATTGCCGGATGGCATCGGCGTTGGTGGGATCCACGTGAGCCGCCTGCAGTCCTTGCGCGGCCGCGTTTCGTGCATTGATGACCGCCTCAAGGGTTTCGCGTTCATGTTTTAAATAGCCTTTGGCGGTTTCCACCAAATTCGGAATTAAATCGTAGCGGCGTTTGAGCTGGACTTCGATTTGTGCAAACGCATTGGTTACCCGGTTTTTTAACGCCACAAGCTTGTTAAAAATGGCGATGACGTACAACACCAACAGGCCAATGACCGCAAGCACGACAATAATTGTAATATCCATAATTGTTACCTCTTAAAGATTACTACGTTAATTCGGTGTCAACTGGTCGCCAAGAACACCATCAAGATCAACAATAAAATGGCCAACCCGAGAAATACCCGTCCAAGTCCCGCGATTTCATTGAGCTCCTGCTCGCGACGCTGTTTAAACAACACCAGTTCTTCATCGGTCAGTGCGCTGCAATGGGGGCATTGAGTTAATCGCCAGGGATACTGCATCTCGCACCGGTCGCACCGATACACGCGTTGAATTTTAAAATAAATCACGAATGGCCAGGTCCCGGCTGCGCCCATTGACCGGCGTTGGACGGTTCAATGGGCGGGGATTTATTTTGCTAACCGCTCTTTGCAGGACTACTGGCTTGTGGCGGACTGTCCTGTCCCGACCCCTGAATAACATTGGTCAGTCCATCGAGATCCTTGCCGTGCAATCCCAGCTCCGCCATCAGTGAATCAATGAGTGGCGCCTGGCTGCGATAACGCAGCGCGCTGTTCACCACCTGGTCGGCAAGATTGCCATTACCCTCCTCACCGGCTTTTCCGTTGCCGTTGCCATGACCGTTACTGCCATTCAGGCCATCAACCTGAAAGATCTTGATACCCTCAATTTGCTCCATGGGCTTGACACTTTCGCGAATGATATGCGGCAGCGTTTCCAATAGCGCCATACGAATTTGCATGGCAATTTGCTCCGCGGACAACACGTTTTGCGCTTCGTTAATGGCACGCTTACCTTCAGCTTCCACGGCATAGGTTTTCTCTGCCGCCTCGGCGCGCAGTTTTTCAGCCTCAGCAGCACCCTGCGCTTCGATACGGGCTTTGTCCGCGTCAGCGTTCGCCAGGATTTTGACTGATTCGGCCTGATCGTCTGCGGCCTGTTTTTCCGCTTCCGCGGCCACCTTGATTTTAATGGCTTCACGCTCGGCGTTTTTGCTGGCTTCGACCAACTCAACCGACTTGACCCGCTCAGCAACTTCTGTTTCGCGCACCGTGCGCACTTTCTCTTCTTCTCTTACCGCTGCTGCCCGGGCTTTGTCGGCTTCAGCTTGCGCCACGGATTGCTCCTTGGATTTTTCCGCAATAGCAATGGCACGGTCCTGTTCGGCCAGTTCAATGGCCTTGGCCTTGGCCACGTCTTTTTCCTTTACGACTCTGTCTTTTTCGATGCGTTCTTCTTCGACGGCACGTTCCGCCATGATCCGCGACATATCGACCTGGCGCACCGCATCGATGTCGGCCTGGTCGGCGGCTTGTTTTTTCTCCGCCTGTTCCCTCGCAATTTCTGATTGCTGCGCAGCGCGGCGCACTTCGACCTCGCGTTCCTGTTGCAGGCGCGCGTATTCTTCTTCTTTTTTGATTTCCAGTGTCAGGCGTTCGGCTTCCAGGTTCTTCTGGGCCACCGCCACGTTGGTATCCTGTTCAATCTCGTTACGCTTCTTGCGGCGCTCTTCAATCTCCTCGGTGAGCTTGGTCAAACCTTCCGCGTCGAACGCGTTATCCGGATTGAAATATTCCTTTCCGGTTTGGTCTAATCCGGTCAGTGACACCGACTCCAGTTCCAATCCGTTTTTCAGCAAGTCTTCCGATACACTCTGTAAAACTTTTTGCACAAAACCCACCCGGTTTTCATGCAGTTCTTCCATCGCCATTTGTGAGGCCACCGAACGCAAGGCATCGACAAACTTACCTTCCACCAACTGTTTCAGTTCTTCCGGGTGCAGGGTTTTCATGCCCAGGGTTTGCGCCGCATCCGCAATGGCCTCCACACTGGGTTGAACCCGCACGTAAAATTCGGCGCCCACATCCACGCGCATGCGGTCCCGGGTGATAAGTGCTTGCTCACGGGCACGACGCACTTCAAGCCGCAGAGTGTTCATGTTCACCGGGATTATTTCATGGAGTACCGGAAAAACCAGCGCACCGCCATTCATAATAACTTTCTGGCCGCGAAACCCGGTGCGCACAAAGGACACTTCTTTCGAAGCCCGTTTATACAAGCGCGCCAAAATCAACCCGAGCAAGATCAACGCCACCATAATTACGCCGGCAATCATGACGATGTCGCCTAAGCTCAAGACCTGGTTAAAATTTACATTGTTCATTTTGTTATTCCTCTGAAGGCTTGTCGATTAACACATCATTGGTATTTCTTATTGCTAGAAAAACAGAGCTGGCTTTTTGAATCAGCAGCACCTGCTCTCCCTGTTCAAACACAACGTTGTCGCTATCCGGTTCCACCATTATATAGTGCGACTTTCCGAAGCGGTCTTTTAAGCGCGCCTGGGCCGGGCTGCCTTGTTCGGCCTTGCCCAAAGTGATAAGCGCGATACGACCCACGAATGAGTCCATGGAAACGGCTTCGGTTTCATCTTTTGGCATAAACCGCTCCAACAATCCGCCGAATAGACGCACCATGGGCGTTGCCAATACTACTGCGGGAATCGATGCCAACCAGCCGGGCGCATACGCACCGATGATGCCATGGGTAACCGATTGTATACCCAGTCCCAGTAGCCCGAAGGCGGTAAGAAATATCACCAGCAACATCAGCACAGGAACACGCCCTACACGAAACCACCCGAGCAAGCGTGACAGTGCATTAGGCGTACGGATTTCCGAGCCATCGAGGTCCACATCGAAATCCATATCCGGCAGCAGGGTATCCAGCACCGCTGAAATACCGGCGCCAAACACCGTAGTGATGCCTTCGAGCAGGGCAATACCGAACATCACCGCAAGTGCGACGGTAAACGGTAAATTTTCACTGGCTGTTATCAATTGCGTCATGGATCAGTCTTCGCTCTTTATATTGTTTAACGAATCGTTACTTGGATTTGTTTTTAATCGCCGCCAATCGCTCCTGAATGCGATTGTTTCGCGCCAGATCATCCAACTCCGCTAACTTGGACGCAGTCTGTCGATCGGACGCACCCGTACTGCCCAGAACACCGGTAGCCTTTTCCACCACCCGGTCAAAGGCCGACGATGCTTTGTCGACGCGTGACTCGGCAGAACCGGCTGACGCAGCGCCTGCCCCTGGTGTGGTTGCCGATCCCGCGGCGGTTTTGGCCGCCCGGAAATGTTGCAGTTCTTCTTTCATTTCGCGCTTTTTGGCCTGCAACGCGGTGATGTACCCTTCCAGTTCTTTCTCCTGGGCAACACAATCCCCAATCGTCGCTTCCAACACCGGAATTTGTGCTTCAATGTCCAGTTGTTGTGAAATCGCCGCCTCGGCCAGATCTTCACGCGATTCGGCAACGGCCAGTTCTATTTTTTCCGTCAACGACTCGTGCTTTTTGTTTTCTTCCATAAGCCGAGTGTTAGCCAGATGTTTTTTCGCCACCACACGGCCCAGTTCGGCACGTACCTCATCGATCACACTATCAATTTCCCTGATCGCTTCTTCCATGACCGTTTCCGGCACGGCGTTTTCAACCGCATCGACGAGCGCATTCAAACTGCCGCTGATGATGCGTCCGACACGGCTTGTGATACTTTCATTCATCGTTGTTCTCCTCTATTTCGATTGCTTTGCAATGACATGAGCCAATTCCAGAATCGGCGTGATCCGTTGGTTGATGGCTGACGGCTCATAACAAGGACACTGTTGTGTCACGCCCATCTGCATGACCGATTCTATTAGTCGGAATATCCTGTCGGTGATTCCCTTTTCCAGGTCCAGCAAGTCCTGCTCGTTGATATCGTGGTCCGACCGGGTAAACGTCGATAGCAAATATGCCGTCATGTCCGGTATCCATTCAATTAACCGTGTCACCAGTTCCGAATGTTTACCGGTTTCCAATTCCGCCTCTCGAATATACTCCCGGACCGGCTGAAAGAATTCCTGCATCATCGTGAAAGCACTGCGGTAGTCTTCCATCCCCGTCGATCGACGCTTGGCTTCGGCAATAATTGCCCGCACTTTGTCGCTGGGTGTGGTGGCACCCGACACTTTCAACTGACTGATAAACTCCACATCCTCCTGCGAAATCCGCGTGCTGATCGGTACCATTTTACTCGCCATGGAATACTCCCTAGGTTCCTACAATCGATTAATCGGACAAATCGTATACGTATGAATATAATTATAGACATTTGTATACGTTTGTAAACACCTATAAAGTAAGCAAAAACAGTAAGATAGCGATAGACCCACGGCGCCAAAAGGGGACTATAGTGATGGTCGCGCACTGCCGTCCTTCTCTGCCTGATGCAGGATCGGCGTACTGAGGGCGATGCCATCCTCAGCGGCCTGCAGCAGGATATATTCAATCAGGCGGTAGCGTGTGCGGAACAACTGACGCACGCCTTTGGTATAGAAGAACACGGCGTATTCCACCGAATAATCCCCGGCGGCGACGGTAAACACTTCGACGCCGTGCTGGGATTCCACTGTCACGTCCTGATCCTTTTTTGCCTGTTCAAACGCGCGTTCAAACATCTTGCGCACCCGATTTGGCGCTACATCGTAGCCGATGTTGAAACTCAGTTTTTCCCGCAAACCACGGGCCGAGGCGAACTTCGACTGATTGTGAATTATCAGGTCCCGCAGTCTGGCGTTTCGAATCATCAGCCGATGGTTGTTAATGATATTTAGCAGTTCGGTATGAAAAAGCCGCGTTTTGTGTACCACGCCGATTTCCCGTTCTTCGGCCTCAAATTCAATCACGTCTCCGGTTTCGAGCATGCCGGAGTTCAACATAATCAATCCGCTGAATAAATCCGGGGCCCATACACCTTGAGTCAGGGCAAGGAAAACACCGATCACGCCCAGTACGCCCCCGGCTTCCAGCCAGCTTTCAAATCCCATGACCCGCACCACTGCGACAATGACCAGCACACCGGCCAGTATCGTTAAAACAATACTGATCAGTCGTGAGTTGTAGGTCTCGACCACAAGCGCTTTGCCGTCGATTTCCTTCTGCTTCCCATAACGGTTATGAATAAAAGTGTTGATGGCATGGATCACCACGAAACTCAAATACAGTATCGTGATGGTAATTAACAGCTTCATGCCCGGGCCCCGTTCACTGACAGGCAACACCGTGTGGTAATACATAAAAGCGCCGATTATGGCGAGATTGAAGGCTCGAAAAATATGGACACGCAAATTGAAGCGCTTCTCGTCATCCGCTCCGTGATACACAGCGCGCATAATACGCCGGGCTAATATCATTAAAAGAATGTTGATCGACACCACAACAATATCAATGGCGTCCAGGCGACTGAGAAAATCCAGGCTCTCCTCCAGCACGGTGGTATTGCTCCCAAGGCGTTGTGCGATGTCTAAGGTGGCTACGCAGTTTGTTCGTTGATTTTATGCCCTGCATGGGGCTCTGCTTTTTATGTATTATGCTATGTAAAACTATTCATTGCCATGACAAGGGGCGATTAAACATTAACCAATGTTGCACCCCGTGTCTGTTGCACGGCATGTGTCTATTAGCAAATCAATGAGTTATCGGCGGCGCCATTGATGTCAAACCGACCCTGTCACTGACCCGGCGCTCCCGGCAATTGCAGATGACAGACCGCCGATGATTTGCGATCATTTCTCGGGACGCCTGTCCTGCACCGGGACACGGCAACGCCACCGATATAATAAAAAGATAACAAGGAGCCAGGATGTCGTTACCCCGCCGATACCAGCAGTGTATAGAGCGCCTTTCTCGACAACTACCTTCGCTATTGGGCGAAAATCTTTTTTCATGCGTATTGTACGGAAGCACGGTGCGGGGCCACGTTATCGACGGCGTGTCGGATATCAATCTTTTGATTGTATTACAGCATTCAACGCCGGACGCACACAGCGCAATCGCAGACTGTCTGCAGGGCAACATATATATCGATCCGTTTGTAATCGCGCGCCCAGGTATGGCACGCAGTTTTAGTGTCTTTGCCATTAAGTTTCGAAGTATCAAGCGCAACTATAAAGTACTGGCCGGCGAGGACCCCATTAAGGATTTTAGTGTCGCAGACGAGCGCGTACGCTTCCTCGCCGAGCAGGCGTTGCGCAACCTGAGACTGCGAAGTGTCAATACCTTTATTCACCACCGTAAAAACACCGCCCGTTACACCCGGTTTTTGTTAAATACACATACGGCGCTGTTCACCTACGTGGGCGAGATCATGCGCCTTGCTGACCACGAGGTGCCGCGCGCTTACGCGGACCGAATTCCGATGATTGAAGAGTATTTCAGCATCGATACCCGAATCCTCCAAACGCTGGAAAATATTCAGGCCGATCCCGCCCAGGTCACCGCCAAGTCGATCGCCGGACTTCACCGCGATCTGTTTTCCTTTGTCGATGGCATTGTATGCTGGATGGAGCAAACCTGGTGAGCACTCAAATTATCCGATGCCCGATCTGTCTGTTGTCGCAACCTGTCAAAAGCGACGTCTCGCCGGATAAAATCCTGCATTGTGGTAACTGTCGCCGGGATTTTGCGGTGAAAAACGGACTGCCGTTAAAAGAAAATATAATCCCTGGTACAGCGCCCGCAACAACAGCCGCCTCCTCGATAACAGGTATCAGTAACATGGAACCGGCGACAACGCGAAACGCCGTGGTGACATGGATACTTGGTTTGATTATCGGACTTGTGGTTATCAAAACGTCACGATCTTATGTCGCCCCACTCGATGGACCGCATTTTTTAGTCTTTTACTTACTGTTTTTTGTTGGCGTGTGGGCGTCACTCGCCGTTATGCGAAATTTATGGGAAGACTCGGTACACGTCACCTTGATCGCGTTATTTGTCTTTGAAGCAATCGGCCTTTTTCGTTTCCTTGATGCCAGTGCGGCGGGCATGCACAAGTTCGGCTTTTTGTTCATGATGATGGCGATCGGAGCGATATTGCTGTTCACGCGCTATGATCATTCCCGCAACAGCGATGAGTACGGCTCGAGTTGCAGTGGCTGCAGCAGTTGCAGCGGCTGCGGCAGTGGCGGAGGTTGTGGCGGATGCGGCGATTAGGGGTGGGGTATCGTCAGCCGTTGGCCCACTGGATCAACACTCATCCGGCGCAACTCAATTGCCTGGAAATCACCGCAGAACATTTTTTTGATGATGCGTCAAAACTGGCGGCATTAGGGTCATATTATGATTTATTCGTCCACGGTTTGGGTCTATCGCTGGGCACACCCGGTCCACTTGACAAGTCGTATTTAGATCGCTTTAAGACGGTCTGTGAGATAGCCCAGCCATTGTGGATAAGTGAACACATTGCGTTTACGCGAGCGGCTGACATCGATCTCGGTCATCTTAACCCGATACCCTACACACCGGATACACTGGCTTACTTTGTCGAACACGCCCTGGAACTCAAGGCACATTGCCAACGGCCACTGCTACTGGAGAACGTCACCTCGCACATCGCAATCCCCAGCCCGTTATCGGAGACCGCTTTTATCAATGCGCTATGTCAACAGGCCGGCTGTGGCTTATTGCTCGATGTCACCAATTTACTGGTGAATAGCCGCAATCATGGCTATTCGCCTACGCAGTGGTTACGGGAAATCCATCCAGATTTCATCAAGCAATTGCATATTGTTGGATATAGCCAAAGCAATGGTACCTTTTTTGACTCTCATGCGAACAATATTCAACAGGACCTGTATCAACTAACCCGGCAGGTCATTGATTACTCACAGGTGGATTCCATCATTATTGAACGTGACCATAACTTTCCATCTACTCTACAGCTGGAACAGGAACTTGCTAACCTGGAGCGTTGTTTTGACATCCATTGACTTTGTGACCGCCCTGGCAAAACTGCTGTCTCAGCCTGAACTGCAAAGGCTTTTTACCCAGGCACCGGAACAAGTAGCCGACAGGTTAAACCTCCTGGATGAACATCGCGCCCTGTTTGTCGCGTTGGTCCCCGAACAAGTCACCGCCCAGGCAAACCTGCTAACCACAAAAAGGTTAAAGGAAGCCCGGCGGCTTTTACCACAGACCTTTAAGCTGCTCGGCTCCAATGGGACAGCGTATTTCAATTCGTATGCGAGCACGTATTGGCCCCAAAGCCACCGGCGCCACCTCGAAGATGCCGTTGAATTTTGCACCTACTTGAATAGCCACCACTACCCGGTCAACCATGGCGAAATAAATTACCTGAAATTTTTGATGAGCAGGCGCCGCGTTGGCCTGGCGTTGGCTAAAGACGCGATGGTCCAGGCATACCATTTTCCCGCCATACAGTTGTTTTACCGATACAAGGGAACAATGGGACAATGGCGCCTGTACTTGAAGGGATAAGAATGTTGCGGCGGATATGACACCAATATCAAACACAACGCGTTATGACGTTCGGGTAATTTTTACCCGACTAAGATATACCCACAAAGGCCGATAGAAAAACAATCTATGCCGCACTGCAAGACCTGACCGCATCTCTTCGCGATCCGATCGTTGATCACCGTACGCTATACCCTCTTCCTTCCAGACAGGCTTTCATGGCGCGTTGATAGTCTTCCCGCAGCTGGGTTAGTTCCTGGACCGGCAAATTGCCGGGTGGCTGTGTAGGATCATAGCCGGACTGATCTACTCCCCATTTGTGACAGGCATAACGATCGTCCGCCTGTTGTTGTTGGCTTTGGCCCTGTTTAGGATAGATAAACAATTCATCAGCCATATATTCCGGCGTTATCTGGCTTTCTTCGGGGGGTGGTGATGTGACTTGATAACCATTAAGATCCGGCCGCCACATATAATAAACGTCATTGGCATAATAGTACGGCGTTCCGTGCAACCAGATCGTTGTGTAAAACGGCGGCAACATGGGTACCACTATACCCAGGGGCGGCCGCACGACCACATAGCTTGGTCCTGAGGGGAGGTACCATACGCCACTAATATAAAAGTAACTTTTGTTACGATAATGTATTGGACGACGCCGTTCGGGCAATACTTTCACCTTATGGCCGCTACGCGGATAGCGTCGGTCATGATGGTAACGCTTATCCAGCTTATAATGTGGATGAGATTTTTGCCGATGTTCATTGCGGTCACCCCTGTCACGCCGGTCCCGGTCACCGCGATCAGCGGAGGCTGTAACAGATACGCCAACCATCGCAAAGGCCAAAAATAAAACCGCTGGTTTTAGAAAATTTTTTTTCATCGCCGGATGTCCTTAAATTGCTGAATACCACCAATCCAGTTATTCGAAAACACTATTTTATCGAACCGTATACCCACGGCCTTCCAGGCACGCTGTCATAGCGCGCTGATAATCTCGCGATTGTTTTTCCAACCGGGCATAGCGTTGGGCGTCCTTGGCATCGTAGTGCTGCTGAATCTGTTCCGCTTGCTGCTGGCGTGCCGCATCAGATGCCGCGCCCAGCATCGCGCCAGTAAGCGCACCAAACACCATGCCGAATCCTCGATCGTGACGAGATGACATCATGGATCCCACGATAGCGCCGCCAACCGCACCCGCTGCGGCGTCGGACCCAGGTGGCGCCACAGGTGTCACTTCAACACGTTGGTGCGGTGCCAGTTGCGCCTGACCGGGATCAAAACCGGATTGTTTAACCGCCCATAAATAACACTCGTACCGATCCCGTTCCTGTTGCGCTTCGGATTGGCCTTTGGTGGGATAAAAATAAACCACCGTACTGGGCAATGGCGGGTTGGGGGCAGGACGTTGCTTAACCATATATCCGGGGGGTGCACAACCAACCAGGGAAACACCGAAGATAGCAACAACAAAAAACAACCATAGCGAGGTCAATTGTGACCTGCTCCAATGACTGCTATTTACCGACTCATTGTTCATTGAAATAATTTCCATTGAATGATACGACCATATTGGTGATACAGTATTAACGTTAGTGCCTACTATTTCCGTCGGAACAAATACGATATTCTCAACTGCAAATAATCAACCTTGCTATCGATTAACCAGTCAATAATATATTTTTATAGTGCTCGATTAAAAAATTATATAATCGACACCGGTAATTGCCATGATTAAGATCAAATGACCGAAGAATGGGTTTCGCGTCATGTTCACATCTATACCGTGTATTGACACCCAGCTTGTGCCACGGACGAATTAATGGATAATTGATTGGACCTTAACTGACCCCAGATATTCGTTGAAATACTGGACCCTGTTTTCTACCTAGTATTATTCTAATTTTTATCCAGTTTTGTTGGGTGGAACGTCGCGACGGTAAGATTGTAACAGAAATCCCAGCAGATCATGTTGTACGGCACATAACAGGATGGGATAAATACCGACAAATGGTAGATAGCGCAAGACCAGGGAGTCCATGTTGTGAAACATCACTCCTATAACGATACAAACCGACCCGATGAAGAAACATTCCAGTTGGGCCGCAACGCCAAGCGCCTGATTTAACCGCGGTCCCCGCGACGTCCTAAGCAATTTAAAGAATGGATCGCTGCCCATCAAACCCGTCACAATCGAATATAGGGAAAGGACCGAGAAGACTACCTGCCAAAATACTGAAAGTGCCGGCTCTGTCAAAACGGTTACAGCAAGTAAGACGCTAATTACCAGTCTCACTAGCCGCAGGGATATGGGTAATAAATTTGAGAAATCGGTGTATGGCACAGAATTCATTTTAGCCTCCTGCATAACAATTTCTGAGCTCAAGAACAGTAACCGCTATATGATTAGCTTAGGAGATTCCTATTCATTACCTCTTACCATTTTCTTAACGCAGGCTTAAGCGGAAGACTCGAAGGAAAAGCGGGCCCCGAAACACTTATTAGACTGGCGTAACGTGTTGGTGTGCGTTTACGCAACAATAAAAAAATTCACCGTCTGCCATTAGCGTTTATCCTTGATCACTGTTCTTAAGCCCAGCATTTTGCGACAAAAAACCAATTTGAGAACGAATATTGCGAACTGCCGGAGATTATTCCTTAAATAACCAACAATTTATGTTGGTCTTAGCAATGCTTGCTTGGTTCGGTTGTACCGCTGTTTGCAAAACACCGACTCCGAGCTTTGTAACCACTCTATCAATAACTGAGAAATGCGCAGCGGATCACTATATATCTGGACACACAAATAGGGTAATCTTGCCTCCCTTTGGCTGTGAGATCACATATAATGAGCGCAAAAGGCACCTACAGCGACCCGGAATTGATGACCAAATTGACCACCTTTCGAATGCCTTTTGGCAAGCATTCAAAATCGCTACTTACTGATCTGCCGTTGGTGTATTTGCAATGGTTTTGCAAACATGGCTACCCAAAGGGGGAATTAGGTCAGTTGTTGCGCATTGTTTTTGATATTAAGTCGGGTGGCATGGAACATTTACTTGACAATATCCGCGTCCGTCAGACAACCCAGATGACTGATACTAATAACTTTAGATAAATAAATAATTTATATAGCATTGTGGACCTATTGTTACTCTGGCATCGGACGCTATACAAAGCATTAATCTATCCGTTTATCGGTTCGGTGGCATTTAATTGGCCAGTCTTAACCTGAATAAATAAATTTTCCTCGGTCCTATAGCATTATTCGATCCTGGATGATATACGTCTATTTTGTATCTATACACGAGGAAGCAACTAACGTGGACAGTATCAGCAACATCAAAATTACAGGAATTGATGAAACGCGGCCGCCAGTCATCAGAAAACAGCCGTATATCGACATTTTTTTTAAGTTATCCCATCAGGCGCCCGTGGACTGGTGCAAAGATTTTAATGCGTTGCTGGCAAAACACCCCACCGTCCCCAGAATCAAGGAAAAAGACGGCCTGTTTATTGAGGCATGGGTGAGAAAGCCGGATGAAGTTGTTGAATTGCTTAACAAACTAAAAGAAACCGTTGCAGAGTGCAACCGCCGCTATATCGAGCGCATTGAACTTTCGACACGGAATATGAACGACGCCAATGCATTGGTGGCACAACAAGGGGGTGGCGAGCAAGGGCGTCTTAACGAAATTATCGCCTCGCTGAATTTTGATGATGCCGATGTATAAAGAAATAAATTATCTTCAGGAGAACCCTTCCACTTAGATCGCCTTTCGACGCAACAACCATGACTTCGCTTTATTTGAGAGGCCCGGAACGATTGACTCGGGCCACTCGCATAAATAGCAATACTACAAAGGACCGATGAACCAAAACATCAAAATCCCGCTCCTGGTTTCTTAAACGCACCTTTTTGATACCAAAAAAGACAGTTTAAGGACGAGATTTGTCTTTTATTTTGGCGGTTTATGCTTTTAATCAATAAGTTGCATCGGTCCGGGGCCCACAGTTCGATTGCATCTCAGCGATCGACCCATGCCAACCAACGACGCAACGGATTGGGTCGTCTGCGATGCACTGTGCCACGCCGGGCCACCACATGGTAGGCTTGCAGCATGTCGGGAAAAGCCTCAGCCCCACCCCATAAATATAACTGATAGATACGGAACAACTTCTCGCCCCATCGGGCGACAATCATATCCTTGTTTTCCTCCAGGCGTTCAGCCCAGAGATACATGGTGCGACTATAGTGCGCACTTTCGTTTTCCACCTCCAACACTTCCAGGCCTTGATATAACAACTCCCTGATGAGATCCTGCAGACATAAATAGGTGTGCGTCCCGGGCCAGATATATTTGCGCGCAAACGGACTCACATCGAACTTTTCAACCGTGGCCGAGGCGTCCAGGTATAACAACCCCCCTGGCTTAAGGCACTTCCAAACTTGCTCACTGAACTTACGATAATTCATGATATGTTCGATCACGCCAAGAATCACAATAGCATCGTAGGGTTCTTCTGGCGTATGCTGTAGAAAATCCTCTTTTATTACCTGGCACGGCAGATTCTGTTCCCGGATCATTTTGTTAATAAACCACTGCGCATGGTCACGAATATCGAGAGCGGTTACGTGCACCCCACGACTCCCGCAATATTGTTCCACAGTACCCCATCCCGCACCGATATCGAGGAGACGCATACCGGATTTCAGGTTGAGCTTATTGAACATATTTTCTACCTTGTGCTCCGTTCCCTCTTCAAGAGTTTCGTTTTTATGGTGGTAGATACCATGAGAATAACAACGGTATTTCCTGTCTAAAAAGGACAAATAAAAATCGTCGTCATGATGATAGTGCCCCCCAACTGCCGTTCGATTAACAACTGTCTCAGGCTTCAGTAAGTCGAAAAGGAATTTTAACCAGACTCTAAAGGGAAGACGGCCACGAATAAGCCGCCGTAACTTCAGCACTTCGCGAATATCGCCTTCTATGTCGATCTCGCCATTGATATACGCTTCGGCAAAACTCATTTCGTCGAGTGCCCGAGCAAGGATTCGGTTATCATGAAATTTAATGCGTACATACGGTGTATCGCCAAAATGATAACAGGTGCCGCCAGGCAATTCGATCTGACAGTTTACGCCGCTTCCATCAACGATACTTCTTATCCATTCGACAGTTGCAGACATTGTTCTTGTCTCCCTCGTTATTTTTGCATTCATTCCGCCCCTGAAGGCCAACCACGAAATCCACGGAGGAAAGGGAGCCATCTAAGCGACAGTCTGGCTAGTAGATGACGCGACAACGCCGGCAACACTAGCAGGGGGCGGAACTGTCATTTTATTTCAGCTGGGATTTTACTATTTTACCCAATCATTGGGAATCCTGCCACATTCGAGGGGCATCCCTCCCACCGGCAACTATGCACTGCGTATGGGCACGTCGAACAAGGAGACTATTTGATAACCTGCCATTCGAACAGCGCGAAATTAGCGGTTAACGGGTCTACCATTGAATTTTGGTGGTAACAGATGCTCCAGCAGTCAATAGCAGGGGTTTTTGACAAGGGTGTGTATATAAAAGATCAAGTCTGTACTTTTACAATCTAATTTGGCTTCAATAATAGTAAGTACAGAATTGACCCTTCGCGCGAACCAAAAACGAAGGGGATGAGGCCATCGATTTTTCACCGGAACAGTTAACCAAAAAATCCTTTATCGAAATACTTCAGGCGTCTGGCTAATACGTTATTATCCCGCCGCAACATAAGCAGCGATGCGAAACCCTTCCTTACTGGCCCAGAGACGAATCACTTGCATCTCCGGCTTGGCGGCCAAGCGGTTGCGTAGGCCCCGCACCTGACGGATGGTTTTTGTACGCAAATGTAATTCGATGGTCAGGCGCTTTTCCAGTTCGTAACTTGTTTGTAAATCCATGGTCCAGATTGACGTATGACCTGCCAGACAAGAGTGGGCGTAGGTCGCCACACAATGCTGTAGCGTTCGTCCTTCGGCAATGAGCTCTTTACTGTTCAGTAATTCTCGAATCGTCCACACTTTCATATTTCGGCTTTGCGCTTTTCCTTCCACATAACGAAAGTCGGCGTACTTGGATTTCATCCATTGAGCGTGTCCACCGCGCGATTCTTTACCCAGACGGCGGTGCCAGGCATCGACCTGGCGCAGTAATGTGTCGGGTGTACGACCGCGCATCGAGAAGTTCGGCTGTAGCGGTGGATCTTCACGCGCGACCCCGCGATCGATAAATACAATTTGAGGTTCATATTTCTGGTGCCAAATATAGTCGATGATGGGTCCGTAATGTCGCGTATCGAGCAGTGGATTGTCCACAAAGAACCGCAGGACACTGAGCCAGAAGTCTTCATCGTTGAATTGTCGCGCCATGCGCGTTTCCGCCACGGCATCGGCCGCAGCCTTATTCCCTCCCAACGCATGGATTTGTGCCCACCGAAATGCCGCGTTCACTGAATAGTGCCCTGAGGCCTGTAAAAAATGATTGGCCATTTTTTTGGTCAGTGTTATGGGTAAATGCGGCGCGGTACGGATATTGTGACCCATCCCAATATGGATAAACCATCCTTTGGCTTTGCCACTGCCATGCTGCCAGACTTTATCCATAAAGGCCGGCACCGGGTACTTGGCAAACAAATGCCTGGCCAGTGAAGCGAACTGTCGCTCAGCGTTGCGAGAGTGGGGTTGCCAGTCGGCAAAAGGCCGAATCCACTTACTATAATGAAACACAAAACTGATAATGCCTTTTACGTAGTCAACATGCGAAAGCAGCTTTGACTTTTCTTCCAACTGGCACAACACATCGCACAACAGGCGCCGATTTTGTGTTTTACGGAAACCATTGCCAATGGTATGCAATACGTCACTTTGTAAACCTGCGTATCGAATTTCTTGCGAATAAAGTTTTTTGATATAAAACTGAAGGTTACTTTCACGCTTGTGACGCTTGAGCATCCGCATCGCAACGTTTCGCGTGTATTGCTGGTACTCGCACTCAAGTTCCCGTTGGGTCTTGTTTAACCGTGTACTGAATCCCTGTTGCTCACACCATTGTTGATATGCTTCAATCGACGGCAAATGCAGGCGATGCGCAAACGCCAGGATCGTCTCGCGACGATCCTGTTTATAGGAGGCTGCATTTTTCTGTTTACGTGCCATGCTGTTTTCCGACCTTTTCCCGGTGCTTTTTTCGCATTACTCTTGACCGGGGTGTACTTTACGACGTTGCGCCTTACGTTCACTGTTCCGACGTTTTTGTTCCAGGCGGTCATTATTCTCCGCAAATGAACGTTTTCGTTTCAGCCGAGGCTTGCGGCGCTCTGCGGCTTTACAAATCAACTCGCACAGACGCTCGATCACTTCACGCTTATTGCGTGCCTGTGACCGATGACGTCGTGCGGTAATAACAAGTTGGTAGTCGTTGTTGACCCGTGATCCGCCCAACTGAATCAAACGCTGTTGCACGGTATACGGCAATGAGGGAGATTGAATAATATCAAAACGCAATTGGACAGCCGTCTGGTTCTTATTGACGTGCTGGCCACCCGGGCCGGATGCGGTCAGGGCCTTAAAGTTCAGCTCCTCATCGTCGATCACGATGGAATCGGTAACGTGTACGGGGTTTCCCATGTTCATGTCCTCGGTAAATTTTCATTGTTAACTCGGTTCTATATTCGAAATAGAGTGCATTCATCGCTGTTCTCCTTTTCTGTTTTGTTTCGTTAATTAACCTTTGACACACACGATTTGTTTCAACGTGTGCACCACGTCCACCAGATCGCTCTGGTTTTCCATGACCACATCGATATCCTTATAAGCGGCCGGTATTTCATCCACCACGGCGGTGTCCTTGCGGCATTCAATCCCTTGCGTTTGGGATTCCATGTCTTCGGCACTAAATTGCTTTCTCGCTTTGGTTCGGCTCATACGGCGGCCGGCGCCATGAGAGCAGGAACAAAACGACTGGGCATTGCCTTTACCGCGGACGATATAGGATTTCGCACCCATGCTACCGGGAATTATCCCTAACTCACCCTCTCCCGCTCGGATCGCCCCTTTACGGGTCACGAACACTTGGGCGTCAAAGTGATTCTCAATCGCCACGTAGTTGTGATGACAATTGATCGCTTCCTTGGTCACGCCAAAGTGGTTCAATTCCTTGCGCAGCATCTCAAAAATGAAGTGCATCATTTCCCGGCGGTTAACCATGGCATAGTCCTGCGCCCAGTGCACTGCATCAACGTAATCATCAAAATTCTGGGCGCCTTCCTCGAAATAGGCCAGGTCTTTGTCCGGCAAGTTCACGATATGCTGGCGCATATCTTTTTTCGCCAGATCGATAAAGTAACGACCGATGGCGTTCCCAATCCCACGGCTACCGGAATGCAACATCACCCACACATCCTGATTTTCGTCCAGACACAACTCGATGAAGTGGTTACCACCACCCAATGTCGCGATCTGGCGCACCCAGGTTTGATAGGGCTTCTTTTGTAAATTGGCAATCTTGGGGTGTTTGTCCAAAATCTTATCCAATCCCGGCGCCAGGCCACGAATAGTGGAATTACGCGCCCTGTCGGTTTTATGCATGTCAAACCCCACGGGTATGGTTTTCTCGATCAGCGATCGAATACGGCGCAAGTTGTCCGGCAACTGCTCTGCCTTGATGGACAGGCGCACCGCGTTCATGCCGCAACCAATATCCACGCCCACCGCCGCAGGGATAACTACCCCTTTGGTAGGAATTACCGAGCCCACCGTGGCCCCAATGCCGGCATGCACGTCGGGCATCGCCGCGATATGGCTATGAATAAATGGCAATTGAGCAATGTTCGTCAATTGCTGCATGGCCTGGTGTTCCACATCATCCGTATAAATTTTTACCGGCACCTTGCCTTTAGTAATGTTTCGTTTTATGGGCATCGCCCTGTCCTCGTCAATCAGTTAATTATTGCAGGCATAAAAAAACCCTGGATAACGCTGTCAGCCAGGGTTTATGAGACTCTACCATGGAAGACAACGTCGACATGCCTTCCACGCAAAGAGAAAGACATTGTTAATTTGTATCGCGTTTTTGCCGTAACACTTGAGCTTTCTCCTTGAGTAACTGTTAAATTGAAATCGTGCCGCAATTGTAGCGCAGTGATTCAGAATGTCAACGACCGCTTGTCTGTTGAATTAGTACGCTCAAACCAGAGCAGTGTTTAACTTGCAACTTTTATACTAAAGCAATTTTCATTTAATTCGCTGAGCCGGTAATTGATATCGAGAAACTGTTTCACCGTTCTGATATTGGTTTCAGTGTGTTGCGTTAGCTGACATGTCACAAACTCTCCGCCACCCGCCAAGCCCATGGGCAACAACAGCTGATCAGCGAGGTGCTCATCCACAGCAACGCCACTGTCAATGTAACGGCGTACTTCGTTTGCGACTTTTTTCGCAACGATTTCTGCTTTCACGCCTTTTTGACCATACCCTGTAAATACCTCGCTGATATTTTCACTTTCCACAGCAACTGAGACGACATTACCTGGCCCCAGCTCGGTTCCATAAGAGATAATGTCGAAATGATTGATCGATACGTTTAACTGACGCGCCAATACATTGATCTCGCGTTCAGCAATGTGTTTCGGTAATCCCACGATGTATACTGCTCCATGTATCGACTGAATTTTCCCACGCTGCTTTAATGAGATAGCCTTTAATTTCCCGGTCGGTTGCACGTGCAACTCGAGACAACCACCGCCTTTTGGGAAAAATCCCGGCCGTATCAACGCTATTTCTATATCGCCCCCCATTTTATCCAGGATGGGTAAATACGCCTGTTGAATGAATTCAAATGGCGGGGCCATGGGATTGTGCGTGCCGCCTTCTATGGCGATCTTGCTGGGGCCATCGGCAAACAGCAAGGGCAGCATGATCGTCTGCAATACCAACGTTGTACTACCGGCGGTTCCGATCGAAAAGTGATACTCTCCAGGCTGTACATCATTCGGCTCGAAAACCAACTGTTGAGATCCCAAATGATCGCCTTCCACTCTGGCGTTACTGATACGCGCCGCTGCTCTAACCGCGGTTAAATGCCGGCGCAACAGCCCGGGCTTTTTCCGCCTGGCACGTATGTTTTCCATTCTGAATGGTTTTTTAAGGCAGACGGATATCGCTAATGATGAGCGCAATACCTGGCCACCCCCTTCGCCTTGTGAACCATCGATATAGACATGTCTTTGTTCGTTCATTTCAATTTCTTTTGAATTTTCAGTAAGTAAATAGTCGCTTTCTACTGTTTAGCATAAATAGACGATATTTAAAAAGTCTCCCCCACTTCCCTTTCGTAAAGGGAAGCAATCGGGGAGAAACAATGGTTTAGTTAATTTTCACCAAACCATTCATCAGTCCTTCAAGGCCACCGAAAACAGACAAGTTACCGACTTTTTCAGTGACTTTTTCCAACGTTTCCAGCTCTTTCAAGCGTAGCGCCGTTGGGTTGTCTTCCATGACTTTGGCGGTGTTCAACATTGAACGTGTGGCCGCCGTTTCTTCGCGACGTCGAATGGAGTTCGCTTGTGCGGCTTTTTCAGCTTCGACCACTTGGGCCAGAATGGTTTTCATATCACCTGGCAGGATAATATCTTTCACACCTACATCAGCGATAGAAATACCGACATCCGCGGTTTTGGCCTTGATGTGCGCCAACACGCTATCATCGATGACCGTTTTATCTTCAAGCAACGCATCCAACGTACGTGTACCCACGGCCGCGCGCAAACCAAATTGCAGTTCACGGCGCACGTAGTCGTTGACGTCAGCCAATTTTGACGTTGCCGCCATCACATCCGTGATGCGGTAGCTGCAAGACAAGTTGATACGCAGGTTTACCTTGTCTTTGGTCAAAATTTCCTGACCGGCGACGTCCATGTCTTGTACACGAGTATCGAACAATTCAATACGGATATTACGATTGAACTTCCAGTACGCGTGCAGACCTGGCGTCAATGTACCTGCCGTTGCACCATCCACGTACAGAACACCTACGTTGTATTCTGGCACATGACGGAAGTACACGGCGTGGATCATGGAGTCACGCAACAGACCACGGTCGGCGAACACCAGTTCGGCTGCCAGCCGTGATTCGATGGCGAAGTCATCCGCGATATCGATTACTTTGGCCTCAACGTCCACCAGTCCTTTCCAGAACAGCGTGCGCGTTGATGGACCCAGCACGTAGGCCAGGCGGCGATTTTTGAAGATCAATGCCACTTGCGTTGCGTTCAATTCCACGATATCGAAGCGTTTTGCCACTTCGCCCGCAAATTGTTTGATCAACAGGTCGGTCAAGCGGTGCTCGAACTCCGGTACGCTCAGGTCAAAAACCTCCACGTCGATTTTACGCAGTGGATCCAGGAAGTGGTACGTACCCGCATCCAGGAAGCGTACAAAATCCCCGTTTTTAAACAGCAATCCGCGTTCATTTTTTTTCACTATAAATTTACGTACTACCAACATTGTCTTACTCCCATTGTCCCTGTTACCACTCACTGGTTGTTTCACGTTCACCGCCTTGTCAGCGCCTGAAATGCCCTTATTTGTTAAACTTGAGTTCACACGCACAGAAGCCGGTTTGCCTCGATGCCGCTGTGAAATAAGGGCGGCCGTTTCTCCGATTGTGCGTTGTGTGTTCATCGTAGAGTCCTTCACGTTTTATATATCATACAATCTAGTTAGTGGTGTCACTTCCACACCATTGCAGCGGGTGATAATTTGCGAATCACCGGGTTTGATCGGAACGTGACGCCGCAGTATCCCGTAACCCGAATAACTTCAAGCTACTGTCAACGTTAGCGAAACGTTGCGAAAAAACCGGGTAAATCCGTACCCGTTATCACACAGGCCCAATGGTGCTGTGTGAGCAACAGCGGTTCGGCATCAACTGCCTGCCTATTTCGCTACTGTCACACCGGAAGTGACATCCGGTGGTTTGGTTTCCTCTCGTACTCCCAAGGTGTCTTTACCTAAGACCAAAGAGGGGACTCGAACCCCAGACCGTTAAAGGGTCTTTACCATAGTTGCTTAGACAGGATTTGAACCTGCTACCTCACGATTTTCCGTCGTGTGCTCTACCCAATGAGCTACAAAGCACTGGTGTGAATAGCCTTCTCCATAACGGTACACGTCAATCAATTTTCAGATCCAACGCGCCAGCCAGGTATACAGAACCATCGCCGCTGTTACAAGTAAGACGCATACTCACTCTGTAAAGGGTTTGTGTTTTTCTTTACACAATCCACTTAATTTCTTTAATGCTCCCTCCTTTTCAACCGAGGGTTGGGGGGGGTTATTACATTAATCCTAGAATCAAATCCCCCTTCATTCTCCATTTGTAAAACGGGAAGTACCTCACCATTAATCAAATCCAACGACAGTGTTTCGTAAATCCGGCTTTCAAAAATTCCATTTGATCGGCCAGGATTCTGCCGCTGTTGCGCAATGCCAGATATTCGGCATGGTTCGGTGTATGCGGCAACGCCAACAACTGCAAATTGCATTCTTCCGGCAAACGATCGCCTTTGTAATGGTTGCATCGTTTGCAGGCTGCCACGACGTTGGTCCAGGTGTTTTTACCGTTCCGTGACCGTGGAATCACGTGATCACGGGTCAGCTGCTGAGCGTTAAACTCACGACCACAATACATACACAGATGTCGGTCACGTCGAAACAATTCCTGGTTGGTCAACGGTGGTACTGAGCGAACACGAATGGTTTTATCCACGCCTTTCACTGCAACGATCGAATGGATATCCACAAACGAGCGTTGGCTGGTCACACGGTTGACACCACCGTGGAACCGAAAACGATGTTCGCCCGCCGTCCAACCGATACGCTCTTTGGCATACAACATCACGGCGTCTTGCCAATGCATCCAGCCCAACGGCTGACCCGCCATATCCAAACGCAAAATCAATGGAACCACGCTTTTCTCCTCATACTCTATCGATACCTTTAACAAGTTGGGAAGTACCATTATTAATTGGTGTGCCCGGTCAGATTCGAACTGACATTGCCATTTGGGCATAGGGTTTGAGCCTATTGTGTCGGCCAATTGCACCACGGGCACATTTTGCGAATTGGCGGAAGAGATAGGGCGAGCAACGGGTTAAGGAGTCGCGAGCGCCAAGTCATGGATGACTTGGCTGGACTTTCGCGCGAAGCATGGATAGCGAAGCGCGAAAGCGAACCTATAAATCCCTACCAGGGATCCACTGGTTAGCAACCAGCTGCCTTGCCATTCAGCCACTCTTCCGACTTATCGATTTGGTGCGTGCGGAGGGATTGGAACCCTCATGCTCGAACGGAGCGGCGGATTTTAAATCCGCTGTGTTTGGCGGCTCCACCACGCACGCAGCACCTACATTTATGTATTTGGTTGTGACAATTGGAGTCGAACCAATATCTTCAAGGGTATGAGCCTTGCGCTTTGCCAGTTAAGCTATGTCACAACTTCTACAACATTGGCACCCTTGGTAGGATTTAAACCCACATCTGTCGAGGTAGAAGCTCGATGCTTTGTTCATTAAGCTACAAGGGTGTAGTTAATCAATGTATTTGGTGCCCCCGGCAGGATTTTCGCCTGCAACCTACCGCTTAAAAGGCGATTGCTCTTGATGTTGAGCTACGAAGGCAATATTTCTATTTTTAAAAGAATAAATTGGAGGTGCGGGCCGGAATTGCACCGACGAAAAGTTGGTTTGCAACCAACTGCATTGCTACTCTGCCACCGCACCGTGGCACCTCGAGCAGGAGTCGACAATTTTGTATGGAGCAAAATTGGTCGAACTTTAGTTCACCCGTAGGGCGCAAGCCATGGACGGCTTGCGACAGCCCACACCCACTGTTTTGGAGGCAGTTGTTCTACCGTTAAACTATCGAGGCACAATCTTTTATTGGTAGGGGATCCTGGACTTGAACCAGAACTCTGAGCTTCAAAGACTCGTGTGCTGCCGATTACACCAATCCCCTATCGGTTATTAAACTTGGCACGCCCACCAGGACTTGAACCTGGATCTCTCACATTCGTAGTGTGAGGCTCTCGCCATTGAGCTATAGGCGTTTTGGTTGACGTGGTCAGAATCGAACTGACAACCTTCTGTTTGTAAGACAGACGCTCAACCATTGAGCTACACGCCATTTGATTTGTATAAAACGTGGCGGAAGGTGGAGGGCACGATCCCCAAACGGTGTTTCACGTTCCACTGGTTTTCAAGACCAGGCCAACGCCCATCGCGTCAGGTTACCTTCCTTACCTGTTTTACATACGTTCGCAATATAGAATTGTTTTGTGATGTTGTTTGTTGCAGTCTTTTAGATTACGATTGACGACGCACTTTCACCAAAGCTGCTAGTTGTTTTTTGGATAATTTCATTGCATCGCCCTCCTCTATTTGGCACGCCCGGAAGGATTCAAACCTTCGACCCCTTGGTTCGAAGCCAAGTACTCTGTTCACTGAGCTACGGACGTATGTGGCATTAAATTGGTAGCGCGGGTGAGATTCGAACTCACAACATCCAGTTTCTAAGACTGGCGCGTCTGCCCATTGCGCCACCGCGCCGCTATACGACAAATAAGTATGGGGCGACCGACGAGGTTCGAACTCGTATCCTCTCGGTTCACAGCCGAGGACTTTAGCCGGTTAAGCTACGGCCGCCACTAATTAACTTACAAATAATTTGGAGCGGGTAATGAGACTTGCACTCATAACCTCAACGTTGGCAACGTTACGCTCTTCTCATTGCACCCTCCGGGCATAAAAGCTATACCCGCAGTAAATTGGTCTGGACGACAGGCCGCTCTTGAGCATCCCTGCTCTGGCGGCACTTGTGCATCCAAGCACATCGGATTCGAACACGATCCATACAGTTTTGTAATTTGGTCTGGGCGACAGGATTTGAACCTATGGCCTCTCGGTTCCAAACCGAGTGCTCTGCACAGACTGAGCTACACCCAGAAAGATCACCAACGATGCACGTTGGCGGCACAGCTGTTGTCCTGCAGTTGTGCTCCCACACCTTTTACGGCGGTGGTATACCGGCGACAGGGAGTGTCGCGCTCCTGCTATTGGTTGCCCTATCAGATTCGACAATTCTGACGGGATCAGAATTGGCCGCGCTTTAGCGCGCCCGGCAGGGTACGGGCCATGGATGGCCCGTAACAGCTGATCACCGCACGATTATCAGTCGTGTGCTCTGCCACTGAGCTAAAGGGCATTGGCGAACCGGACGGGGTTATTCCGCACATCCATGTGCTCCACCCTTTGGGCCGTCGCTTCGCGACGTTCAAATTTGCTCCCGGCAAATTTGTCGAACCCGCAATGTCATCTCGACACCAGGTTGAAGGCCTGGCCGCTTTGTCCACTTTGCATACCGGTTCATCGTTGGCGACCATGACCGGCAATGATCCGGCATCTTCCACCTTGACAGGGTGGCGCTTTCCCAAGTTAAGCTACATGGCCTTTAAATTGGTGGAGTGATTCGGAATCGAACCGAACCCGATCGCTTGCAAGGCGTTCAGTGCGACCCATCGCCCACCCCGTATGAAACAAGTGCAATTAGTTGGCTGAGAAGGTCGGACTCGAACCGACATTGAGTTCTCACTCACGGGTTAACAGCCCGCTGCATTACCTGGTCTGCCACTTCTCATTATCATTTGGTGCAGCGAAATGGATTCGAACCACTATCGCCCTGGGCTTCAACCAGGCGCTCTACCCATTGGAGCTATCGCTGCGAAATTTGGTGGAGCACGGAAGGCCGCTCTCGCAGATCCCTCGGCTATGGCTCCTGCTTCGCCCTACCTCCTGCATCCATGCAGTCGTGTGCTTCGCGGCACCTGTGCATCCATGCACAATGGAATCGACAATTTTGTCCGGAACAAAATTGGTCGAACTTTAGTTCGCCCGTAGGGCGCGAGCCAGGGATGGCTCGCGACAGCCTCTTGCCCGAAGGGCCTGGGCTACAACCAGGCCGTGGACCATCCACGCTTATTGACATGCTCCAATACGCTTTTGTGGTTTACTAAGGTCGGTTTCACCCCACCGACTCCCGAATCCGGTTTTTCAACCGTCGAACCGACTTTACTTACCCTTGCACACCCAGGCAGAAATGAATGGAGTAACAACGGGTTTCGGTTACAACCTGGTGCTGCCACACCACTTAGTAAACCCAAAAACATACGCACTAAAAAACAATTGGTGCCGAAAGTAGGACTTGCACCCACAACCGTCTGCTTACAAGGCAGCTGCTCTGCTAAATTGCACCCAAAGGGCATAAAAGCTATTTCGGCACTGGTTGTCCCGGCAGGACTTGAACCTACAACTCGCGCTAATCTGGCGCTTTCCCAAGGTATAAGCTTGGCGTTTTACCAATTAAACTACGGGACACCTAATCATGTGCAGCCTCTTATGCCAGTTCTCTGGCCAACGCAAACGCTGCATCAAAGTTTCGATGTATTCGGTTCTGTATTGCGCCGTTACGTAAAAACCATCGCACGTTAGGCTGGCTGAAGGATTTCCTAGCCGCCGGCAGATTCATGGTTTTAATGAGGCGCTCATAGCGTTGCGCTTTCGTGTACATAACACTCACCTCCTTTTCAATACGACCTGTTCCACATCAGCAAAAATTGGTGCGGGCAGACAGAGTCGACAATTCTGACAGGATCAGAAATGGTCGCACTTTAGCGCGCCCGATAGGGTGCGGGCCATGGATGGCCCGCAACAACTGTCATCTTCTGCTTGGAAAGCAGGTGTTCTACCATTGGACTATGCGCGCACATCAGGATGTCATGTTGCCTGTCCGATCTATCACCTTAGACAGGCAACACATCACCTAGTCATCACCATAAGTGATGACAAAAATGGTACTTCCCAACTTGTTAAAGAACATCGCTAAGTCAGCTTGTGCTTAACGGGGGCACAAAAAAAGCCCCGGCATTTATCGCGTTTGCGATACCTACCGAGGCTTTATGGTTCTTTCCTGCGGAAGGTGTCGCTTGTGGCCTCACCTTCCGCGCGCGATTTCGCGAAAAGTTACCTCATACCGGCCTCATCATTACTGAGCTGATCATGCTTAAACTGTACGGGCACAATCCCCGTGGTTTGCTTACCCCACAAACACACAGCATCACTTTTTGACGGGCATATATACCCCATGGTCAGTCGCCGATAACGGCTGACCGATGTCTGAGTGTGTTGTATGGATAATGGTTTCATGTCGCTACGCTCGTTTATGTCTATCTGCTAATTTACTTTTGTTAGATTTTATCTCGTAACCTTTTTCTCAATTCATTCATGCAATAAAAAAAACCCTGGCGGCTATCTGTGCCGGCCAGGGTTTGTTAGATCCTTTTAGCTGTTGTCCTGTACCCTGGCCGGCTCTTACAAACCTTCCAGAGTGTTGGAAGATTTGTCAGGTTCTCTGTTCCGCTTGTAAATTCAGTGTCTTGCTATAACCTTCTATTCGATATTCGCTGGACCAATCATCATTATGCTCAATGGCTATCACGGCGTGAATGCCGCCATCATACCCGCTACGGGCCCTTCCAAGGCTCGTGGCGATACGGTTCGGGTGACTAAATCCAATCGTTGCGTTGTTCATTTGCATGGCGGTAAGTATAATTATTGAGAACAAGATTTCAAGTATAATTTTCAAGTTTCTTGTAATTAATTTCAAAGGCATTTTTTTTTCACGGACAACGCGCAAAAAATTATGAAAACGCCCGACAAAAACCCCACCGCGTTAAAGATCGGCAACCGTATCAAACAAGCACGGAAAATGGCGGGCTTTGAGACAGCCGCGCAACTCAATAAACACCTAACCGATTGGTCTGCCTCGCGATTAGGCAACTATGAAGCGGGTATATCGACCCCCTCGCCCGATGATATCGACCGCATCGCGCAATTGACCGATGCCTCACCTTGCTGGATTACCTTTGGTATCGGACCGATTCGCGCCTCCATGCGCGATGTCCAGGCAATCCGTCATCAAAACCTGGTATATCTTGTCGACCAGGCGAAAAAATCCAAGAAAATGAAGCCCCTGATCACCACACTCGGAATATCCCAAAAGAAACTGGACGAACACCTCGACAATCCTTTCATGAATATCACAGACCGGATCGCCAGACGATGCGAGAAATTCCTGAAAAAATCGCATGGCTGGATGGATGAACAACACGTGGAATCCGACCCTGTGTGTGCGGCTTTCCCAGAGGACATGCGAGAAGTCATGGAGATTTATTCCAACCTCGAACCTGAAGAGAGGGACAGGTTTCTACGGATAGCCAGGGCATTTACTGAATAGCCACGAAAACGCGATATTCACGAGCAACGTATTTTCAACATTGCCACCGACCAAATGTCTGCGGGTCAATGAGGGGTCAAGTTGTATTTTACTAGCTAATCTGGCTTTGAATGATAATAAGTACAGACTTGCCCGTTTTATGCTTTTATTCGCCTTTAATTTTGGAGTTCATTTTACAATCAAGTATTTATATGGGTCCGAGCAGTGTGCTGACAAAAATATGACATTACTCATTTAATATGCTAATTAACTGTTTGCGACCAACCCGCCTACATGTCGGTTTCCAATTAGGTTGTACTTCTGCACGGTTACGCTATGCTTTACCAGATAATTGGGCAAGTAGCTCAGCGGTAGAGCACCGGGCTTATTTACTCTTCGCTTCTCGCACCAAGAGTTCCTAATTGATCTAACCCGGAGGTCGCAGGTTCGACTCCTGCCTTCCCTGCCCGTTTTTCGGGGCACACGCGGTTCCTGTTTGCAATTATCCTTGTTTTACCGCCCGCCCCACCTATTCAAGCCGTATCGTCAATATCATGCACAGAGCCACATTACGTTTATTTATCGCAGTAGCTGTTAAAGAGAAACGCCACCAGCCAATCGATCACGATATTTATGTACGTACCCTTAAACAGGGATACGTCATCGAACCGACCTTCCAACCGTCTACATCATTGCTGCAAGATATCGAAGCTGTAGTGGGTCTGTCTGGCGAAAAAGCCAATGCTGCCTTCCATAAATCATGGAGAACCATCGAAGAATCGCCGCTTGAGACCCTGGTGATGCAACAATTGGTACACTACTTTACGACATACGGATTTGAACAGCTTGATATATACCAAGAAGAGACGGTATACATCCCATCGGAAGCACTGGAACTACCTGATATTCGAGACTCCATCGCCCTAACGATTGTTAGAGCAATGACGCCGAAAGAACTCATAGAGGCTATTATAAAATTAGGCTCCGGCATCGCCCTTGCCGCCGAGACAATCGACGACATCATGACCATCGTGAAAGCGAGCGCCTTCGATAGCACCTTTGTAGATAAAATCCACAACCGCGAATTGAAAGCAGAATTGTATGAACATTATAATTTGGTGCCCACCGAACCGGTTGCCTTTTTACGTTATGTGGTCACTAAACTAACGGGCCAATCCTTATTGATTAAGAATGACGACCTCATCGAGAAAATTAAGAGTGCCGACGGTCGGCAACTGGACCTATTGTTGGACGCGGCTCCGAGTAACTTGGGGAGTATATTCTATCGGTTCAAGCTGCTGTTTCTCGCGCTGAAAACCATCTCCGTGAAAAAGCATTTTTTTAATCAGTTGCGTAAAAAGGCGATCAAGCAACACATACCACTGCCGGCAGACTATCTCAATGACATAACTGCTCAAATCAAACACGGAAATCTGGATCTCGACCTTCTTTCGAAAAGGCTGGCAAACGCCGGTCCATTTCGCAAGATTCGGCTGGCGTATGCACTCAAATACCGCTTGCACGCGGACGACGCTATTGTCTATCGCGTTCGTAATGGACGCGGATGGGCGACCGAATTTCCCTGGCCGGAAAACGCACAATCCACAACCCACCAGGCCCTCGATCTGGTCGAATCAGCCATTATTGGCGATCTCCGACGACAAGTAGAAGGGAAATCACTATATATACCCGCTCATGTACATTACACCCTGCCCGCCACTGAAAAACAATTTACCGGGTTCCTACCGTCCGGGAGTTATGTGACGGTGCCAGGCGACTTAATTGTTGGTGTGCACTGGATGAATACACAGAAACCCGTGGATTTGGATTTATCTGTCATTGGAGCATCTGGCAAGTATGGTTGGGACGCATCATATCGATCAGAAAAGAAAGATGTTTTGTTCTCCGGCGACATGACCGATGCTCCCAAACCGCACGGCGCAACCGAGCTGTTTTATCTGAAACAATGCCAAGACGAGCCCCGTATATTAATGGTGAATTATTTTAACTATCACGCCGGTGATGAAGTGGAAACCAAATTGCTGGTCGCTCACGAAAAACCGTCAAGATTCGGCCAAAATTACATGGTGGATATCAATAATATCGTCGCCTCAGCTATGATCAATATTTCGAAAAAGCAAAACATACTAGGCCTCATTGCGAATGTTAATGGAGAAAATCGCGTGTATTTTGCCAATATCAGTGTCGGCAATGCCGTTAGCGCTTCCAATAATGTACATTCCAGGCAATCGAGGAAGTACCTGGTCAATCGAATGGTCCACTCGCTGGATTTTAATACGCTCCTGACCAAGGCAGGTGCCGTCGTGAGAACCAAAAAAGAAGGGGATGAAGATATCGGTTTGTCGCCGGAACAATTAACAAAAACATCTTTCATTGAATTACTCCAGCCAGCGGGTTAACACGGTATTACCCACCAGCGGTATAGCTGTCAATACGGAGTCCTTTTTGTCGAGCGTTGATCATAAATATTAGTCTGAAATCCTTTCTTAAACAGCGCAACGTGTTCCTTAAACGCATCTTTTTCATACCAAAATGGGCTATTTAAGGACCAAATTTGCCTTTAATTTTGGTGGTTTATTTTTATAATTAATAACTTACACGGGTCCGAGCCCACGATTCCTGCCAGATGAAAAACGCTCTATTACTAGCTTAGAAAAGCTCTATTTGTCAGCTTTTACTATTTTCTTAACGCAGGCTGAAGTGGATTAAAAGAGGGAATCAGGGTCAGGATCAAACTTGGTCTGGCAGATCGCGCTGGTGCGAGATTGCGCCACCACTACGAATAAGTTTCTTTAGTAAAGTTTGACGTATTGTTCAATTGGTCAAGTGATTGCTTAAGGACAACTATTGCATTGGTTTTTGTTTCGCATTCATATATTCAATTTGATCATACAGCCCCATGATTGCCGCATGTGAGACCAGCACCAACTCCTTGGTCCAAACCTCCGTCTCCAACTGGCTACCAAGGTGTTTGAATTGAGCAAGTTCCTGTGAAATATCTCTCTCGGTTTTGAGGGGAACAAATCCATCATCCAGATAGAACAATTCAGAGTAGTCTTTATGCATATCCTGAGGCGAGATCTTACCTTCCTTCATATGCAAGCGATAAGATGCCTCTGACCGCCAAATAATCCCATTTTTATCTTTCAGTGTTGCTGCTGCAGAGAATTCCCATTGATGATCCATTTGATATTCCAACTCGCCGCCGTTGCGTTGAAATTGAAACAGCACCAACTCAAGGTCAGTATTCTCAGGTGCCGATTCTCCTATTGCACCGCCGGTATTTCGCATATAATTTGCAACCGTTTCCCCTGTTTCAACCGCCCATTTTTCGACCAGAAAATTTGCCGCGGCTCCTACTGCATTGAGTGTGGCAAATGCGAGTTGCGTGCCTGCCATTGCGCGTTCAAAAGCGATTTCCTGCTGCGCCGCGCCGTATGACATCTGGGTATACATACCTGCCTCACCGCTGTTGCCCTGTCGGCGCGCATAATCCGCACGCTGTTTATAGACTTCGCTCATCTTGGCGCCCGAACTTACTGGTTGAGCATGATAATTTGCCAATGAGTTAAACTGCGCCTTTGACTTTACGAGATTACCATCAGCCACCAACCTGACGGTTTTCTTCCCGCCATCTAGTTGAGCACCAGAGTAAAATTGGTAGGTCAACTTGCGTGCAATTGGGTACGGTACTTTTTCCGGCAATCTCAGCAAGATAGGCTCAAAACTTTTGTCAATAAACTGTGTGTAAGTTGAACAAGCCGTTAGTAAACTAAAACCAATAGCGACCACGGCCAGGCGCATTAATTGGTTCAATTTCTCCTCAGTGTTCATCATTTTAGTTTGCTACCCGGCCGGTTCGCCATTTGCCTGTCACGGCAAAACTGGAATTATTTCTATGTTGGCGTTGTCATCCATCGCTCGAATCATTGGTTCGCTTCTGCCCACTAACGGCAGATCCCCAGACTACAGAACATCGTCTCCAACGACTGCCCGTCGTCACCGCCGTTGCCCGCCGCTTCTGACGTGCCGCCGGCGCCGGCGTCGCCGATGGTAAACGTATTGGTGTCGATGTTGGCCGTATCCACCTGGCGAACAATGCCCGTGTTCCAGCCACCTTCACCGGCCTTGCCATTGCGACTGTCGCCACCCGCGCCGCCATTGCCGGTCGCGATGGTGTTGTTTTCAATGGTGCCGGCAGACAACGCGCCCAACTGAACGATACCGTAGGAAGGACCGCCACCGCCACCGGAGCCATCACCACCGGCGGTGCTGTTACCACCGCGACCGCCGTTGCCGCCGCTTATCGCCGGCGCCTTAACGCCGGCTCCTATGCCGCCGATACCTCCCAGGGCAGCCGTACCGCCGTTGCCACCGTGCCCGGCATTACCGCCGTCGCCGCTGGTTAGGGTGTTGCCGATGATCTTCAATAAGTTACTTTCTTCGGTTTCGACGTAGATAGCCACGGAGGCCCCACCGCCATAGCCGCCGGTTCCGCCCCTGCCAGCACTGGCTGCGGCACCACCACCTCCGCCACCGCCACCGAAACTACAGGGAGAGAGACTTCCATTTCCACCACCACCGCCGCTGCCAGGGACACCCGGCTGACCATCGCCACCGGGGACCCCCGACACGGGCGCAACCGAGATGCCGCTGCCGCCTTGGTCGGCATGTGCACCGGGTTCGGTGCCATCCACCCCATCTGCACCGTTGCCCCCATCGCCGGCCGAGCCGCCGCCGGCACCACCCGTTGGGTCTTCGCCGGGTTGCGCTGGAAGATCCACCGAAAAGATACAAGCGTTAGCCAGGTCGATAACCGTTTGCCCGTCTCCCCCGGCGCCACCATTGAGGCTCGAGTCCACCAGATTTTCGCCCCCGGCACCCAGTTGAGCCGAGTTGCCCGGGTTGCCATTCCCTCCGCCAACACCGCTGGCACCATCGTTGCCGTCCGGCCCGTCACCGCCGCGGGCGGCAGTAATCACGTTGTCAATAACCGCCAAGTTAACGATGTCGTAGCTCTTGATGCCGAAGCTACCGCCGGCACCGCCAAAAGGCGCTTTGTTCGTAGCCAGGTTTGTACCCACATCGCCGGCGGTAAGAATGTTGTCCCGAATCACCAGGCGACCTACGCCACCGATATTCTCCAGGTCGAGGACCAATACAGTTTCATCCATATTGCCACTGCCCTGGGCAAGGATGTCAAAACCAGACAGCCACATATCATCGTTATATACATTCACACGCGCTGCCAAAGCAAAACCCGAAATAGCTGTTTTATGGGCGTCCACATCGCGAATCCAGTTATCACTAAAGCCACCATAGAAGCTGGTGCCAGGTGGGATTTCCAACGCGCCAATCGTTTCGTCGTATCGGGCGTCATTGGCCAGCGATTTGACGTAAACGTCTTGGCCAACCAATGCTGTATCCACGGCTCTACGTATGGACGCATAGGGATTATCCTTGCTGCCAACACCGTTCTCGTCACTGCCGCTGTCGCCGTCCACAAACAACGCATTGGCGGGGTCTTCCATAACGTTGATCTGTACCGGGTCCGGCGCGCTATCCAGGCCATCGTTGACCACCAACTCAAAAATCACAGTACTGACTTCCGCGGGAGCGGTAAAACTGGGCGCGTCTCCCGTTAGTACTCCGGCGCCACCTGTCACATCGGGACCATACACCTGTGTCCAGGTGTAACTGAGTTGCGCACCTTCCGGGTCACTGCTACCACTGCCATCGAGCGTGATCATGGCATTACGCGTCACATCCTGATCCAGCCCGGCATCGGCTGTCGCATTACTCACCGGCTTGCCTGGATTACCACCGCCACCGCCACCACTGCTGCAGGCAACCAGCATCCCGACAACAGCCAACGTACTTACCATTCCTCTCAACCACTTTGTGCTCATCACAGCTCTCCCCAACGTCCTGGTTCTTGGTAGAATTCTTCACTGACATTAAGGTAAAACACGAAAACTTACAGATTACTGACGACCTCAACATCACATCCACTTTCGATAATTTCCACTGATAATCAGTCAATCCGCTGGTCGGTTTCCTCCTCGCTGAAGAGCATTTTCAGGATTTCCCACAACTCGTCCTTGTCTTGAAATGCCAGACGCTCATCATGCGTAACCGGCTCGACGACGCCGATAAGCCGGGGGTTTTCTTCGTCGCCGCCGTGGTATATCCGAATGATCGTGCTAATCAACGGTCCGCCTCCTTTTTGTAGCGTCCAATATCAAATTAGCAACACCAGACTTACAGCTGACTCACAGATTCAGATTTACGTGATTTAGCTTAGCAAGAGAAAAAATGTGCGCTAGCGGGTGGTGGAGTATTGGTAGTTTTTAGCGTGGCAAATAGTACAGGTCCCTTCGAGCTGCGCCTTATCACCTTGTTTAATCGCCGCGTACAGGCGTTCAGTTTCCGGGGAGGGATTAATATTCAACACGGTCTGCATCATGTTCTTACACTTGCCGTATACGGCAATCGCTTCAGCATAACATTGCCGGGCAGCATAACAACCCATCAGGCCGCGATAGTATTCTTCGGCAAGATCATCAATTTCAATCATTTTTTGGTACACCTCGATTGCCTGCTCACACTTGCCGTTATGTCCCAAGGCGTACACCAGGCGTTTGCTGATGCGCAACCAGCGCAGCTTAAGGCGTTCACGCAGACCCAACATCCACGCTGTTGTACTTTCATTTTGCAAAAAATCGCCTTGATAAAGATTACGCAGGCGTTGGAACCCCTGGTGCAGCTGTGCAGCATCAGGGATAGGGGTGGAAAGTTCCTGTTCGAGCGAGGATAATTGGCGTTCGAAGGCCCAAACGTCGATCCACACATTCCGGGGATTTAACGTTAATTGTCCTTCCTGCAACAGCAGCGCCTCTTGCCCCAGTAATTTGCGTAATCGATACAAATTCGTATCAAAGCTCTTATTAGCCATATCGCCGTCGGCATCCGGCCAGACCGCTTCCATGAGTTTTTCCTTGCTAACTCCAAGACCGCCAAAGGCAATCAGCACCTTGAGCAGCTCGAGGGGTTTGTTTTGCGCCTTACGCGTAAAGCGCAAGGGCTGGTCGTCTTTCAATATACGGAAAGGACCCAGGGCGTATATCTCGATCGCCCAAGGCCAGTTAGCAAGGCAGGAGCCGCTAGATACCGGTTTAAGTTTGCGTTTAGTGATCAGGCCACGAACATATTCTATTTCTATATCATGCTCCAACGCGACCCCGCACAATTCACTCATAATATCATCTTTCCAGCGTGGCAAATTAACATAGCCCTGCTCGGCACCGTTTGCCATGGAACGCCGTAAAAAAACCAATCCTTGATCCAGCTGGTCAGTTTTCAACAAAAACCAGGCCTGATAGAGGTCACACATAAACTCTATATGCTTCATCCCCACACCAGCTTCACGGCCTCTCGCAAGACTCTCCATTGCGTCCTGTTGCCTGCCGTCGTCAAACAGCGATATTGACTGTTCCGCATAACATAATGCGATAGGCAACGCACTGCCGGTCTGGTTGGCAAACTTGATGGCGATGTCACCAGCCTGAATTGCGCTCTGGAGTTTATTTTCGTACCAGGCGGTTGAGGCATAAAGATAGTGATACAGGGATTTATCCATCAACCGCGTCGATCCGTGATCCGACATTTTTTTCAATAACTGCCTGGCAACATGATGTTTACCCCCGGTCTGCCCACTATAAATTCCTTGCGCATAGAGATAGGGATCCAAAATATGAACGCCGCTTTGCTTCGCCAATTCGATACCCGCGTTGACCGCTTTGAGACAGGCTTCATGCCGCGCGTTAAAAAAAGCATGCATGGCTTCCAAAACATACCAGTTAAGCTGAATAAGAGGATCGCTGTCCAGCCGCTCACGAACATCGCGCAAGGCATCTATCATTATTGTTGCCGAGGCAAAGTTTCCTGACCACAGATAGTAAAACACCAATGGATTTCCCAATACCATGCATATTGGTTTGTCCGCATTGCTGAGAGCGATATATTTCACTCGCTCCGCCCATTTTGGCAAATCCTTATGTTGTGGTTGACGCCACAACAAGGCGCTAAATATCGCTGAAGAGACATGAGCTGCGACTTCTTCATTGGGAAAATCGGTATTTGATGTATAAAGGCTAAAAAACAGCTCAATCCATGGATCAATTGTAGTGAAGTCATTCCAGGTAAATACATAAGTTTCAATCACCGCCGCCCAACTTAGATAGCAGCCGGTTCGATCCCCTAGCTCTGAAAACAATTCAAAGGCCTTGGCAAAATCATTTCTTGCTTCCAGCGGCTCGGTGGCAAAACGGCCGTAGCCAAGCCAGTAGAATAACCAGGGTTTACGGTAGTATATTTTTTCAGGAATACTTTCGAGCCATGACATCAGAGTTTGTGTTCGCCCCTGTGCCAGCATATCATTCGCATGGTGCAATACCAATTCCGAAAGGCTTTGCCAATCTTCCAGATCGACAAGCAGCCCGGCCGCGTTCTCTATTTGACCGTTCTCAATAAGAATTTGCGAGGCCTCACCTCGAACCCTTATCAGTTCCGCCGTTGTGTATTCCCGTTGCGACCGGTTTAGTAAAAACTCCCGAAACAAGGGATGATACTCATAAATAGTCTCATCACCCCCATGCGGATAGATGAAATATTTTTTCCGTACTAGCTCAGCCAGCATGTTGTTCGCATCCCTTTCGTCGGAAAGCCGTACTGCCATAGCAGCCGTCATTTTTGGCAAAAATGCGGTGCGTAATAAAAATTTTTGCAGTTTTGCATCAGTAAAAGCAAAAACCTCACCGGCAAAGTAATCGAATATCCGCTCCCTGCTGCAATGATGGATATCCTGCGGAGCTTCTCCCTGAATATCCTGTACGTACATTTGCTCAAGCAACAATACCATACCGGCCACCCAGCCATCTGACTGCTCAAAGAGCGCTTTCACGTGTTCTTTTTTAATATTATTAAAACCTCTCGAAGCCACAAGTTCCTCACATTCCTGCAAGGTAAATCGCAGTTCCGGCCAGTCAAGTTGCCAAAATTCAGAATTCGCTCTGAGGCGGGTATAGCTTTCCGGGGGGTCGCTGCGGCTGAGCACCACAAGATTGATCCCTTCCGGTAACTCCTCTATCGCCAGTGGAATGATCTGATGCAGTAACGCATCCGGCGCTACATCCTGATAATTATCGAGAACAATAAAACAGGGGTTACGTAATCGGGCATAGACCTTGCGAAAAAAATTCCGCGTAAAAACAGGCAGGCTTTCGCTGTATTCAAGGGTCAGTTTTGGTAACGGCTCTGCCTCGCTGTCGGTGACTAGCTGTACAGCCGAGCCTAAATAATGATAGAAAGCGGCAGGATCCGCGTCACCCCCATCCAGCTGATACCAAACATGGGGAAATGCTCTTGCCTCAAGATAGCTTGCCATCAAGACTGTTTTTCCCGAACCACCCGGCGCTGAAATCCATATTGATTTGTATTGCCTGATATCGTCCAGCAAGGTAAACAATCGCTCACGTTTCGACCACCCCTTATCTCGTGGTGCGGTAAGCTTTGCAATGAATGGATTTTTCTTTTTTTTCACCATGCCGGTAACCGCATAGCCTCCATATACTGACTATAGAAAATATTTCTATAAAAAAATAGATGGTCACAGCCTCCTTTTCGAACGTCACTTCTTAATAAAAAACAGTACGTGCATGGGCGCTGCCGATTTTTTGAGTCAGCCCACGCAAATAAGAGCCCCCAATGCAAGCGACGAGGCTTACGTTGGGAATTTAGTCCACAAGACATTATTGCAGCCTGATTGGAATGGGGATATACGTGAAAAACCGTATCGCGCACCCAAATAGACAGTGGCGAAAACACATCTGACACCGTTGTGGCATCGGAACCACTTATATAATTGGAAATTTTTCAAACGGGATCTATTGAAATATCACTTTCAGTATGGGGCATACAGCAGTAGCGTTAACTTATATAGTTTAGTTTTATGCTTGGTTATGCAGGAAAGTCACTAATATTCCCACATGGGAGGACTTCCCAGCCTTCCCGCTTGTAGAGATAGAGTTACTACGGACTGACTCAGGCGGCAATTGCAAGCACAGTCTGCCGACTTTATTCCACAGCTCTACTGCCTTGGCCCAGGAACAAATAACTTGCACCGGAATTAGTGGTACCTCCCAGGTCGGCTCCATACGCACCGATGAGGATATCACTGCGGCCGTCACCATTGATGTCGCCGCCACCGGACAACGATCGCCCGCTGTATTCGCCCGCCATCACGCCATTGAAGATAGCATCGGCATCGCTCAGGACCAGATGAACGGGCAGCGCAGGTCCGCCGTAAACCAGGTAACTGGTCCCGGCACTGGCATTGCCGCCCGGTGATGAGCCCGTGGCACCGATGAGAATGTCATCGTATCCGTCATTGTTAACATCGCCTGCGCGCGCCACAGCGCCACCACTTAAATCATTCGTTGCCACACCGCCAAGTATGACATCGGCACCAGCCAGACTGATACTGGCGGATAACCCGGGCCCACCATAGACCAGGTAACTCGCACCGGCCTTGGTAGATGCACCAACGTCGGCCCATATGGCGCCAATGATGATATCGTCGTAGCCGTCACCGTTGACGTCCCCCGCCCCAGCTACGGAATGGCCACTCCATTCGTTCACCGCCACCCCATTAAAAATGACATCGGCGTCTGTCAGTGACAGGCTGGTGGGTAAATCAAGTCCACCATAGACCAGGTAACTTGCGCCGGAGCTACTGTTTCCCGTTGAATCCGCTTTATAGGCGCCGATAAGGATGTCATCATAGCCATCACCGTTGACATCTCCCGCTCCGGCCACTGATACACCACTGTAATCACCCGCCGCTGCGCCGCTGAGCGTAACATTGGCGGTCGCAAGCTCGATAATGGCTGGCAGCGTTGACCCGCCATAAATGAGGTAACTCACACCGGCTTCGCTGTTACCACCCGGGTCAGCATAGTAGGCGCCAATCAGGATATCGTCATAACCATCACCATTGACATCTCCTGCGCCTGCCACCGAGATTCCGCTGACATCTCCAGTCGTCATACCGTTCAGAACAACATCGGCGTCAACCAACGACAGATTTGCCGGCATGGTGGGTCCGCCAAAGACAAGATAGCTCGCCCCGGCTCCTGACTTGCCATTGGGACTGGCTCGATAGGCGCCGATAACGATGTCGTCGTAACCATCACCGTTCACATCCCCGGCTCCGGCTATTGAAGAGCCGCTCCTGTCACCGGCGGCCACTCCCTCGAAGGTAACGTCAGCTTCCATAGCCAGAGCCAGACTCGTATCCATGACGTGCCGGCCATAAATCAGGTAACTCTCTCCCGCAACAGCGTTACCACCGGGGTCGGCCGCAGGGGCACCCACAAGAATGTCATCAAACCCATCACCATTAACATCACCGACAATAGCCACCGAGAAGCCACTGGAATCGTCCACATTGGCACCCATGAAGTGGGCATCGGCCGTAGCATTGGAACGGCTGCCTGCCAATTGACTAGGAAGCGATTCCACACCTCGGGGGCGTCCCATGACAAGATAGCTGGCGCCGGCATCAAGGTTGTTGCCGCGATCAACCCATGGAGCACCGATGAGCATGTCATCATAACCGTCACCGTTAACATCCCCCGCACCGGCCACTGCGCTACCGGCAATATCGACCATCGCCAACCCCCCGAGCGTAACATCGGCTTCGGCCAGCGACAGGCGAGCCGGCAGGGCAGAACTGCCATAGACCAGGTAGCTTGCACCAGCGTCCGTATTTCCACCGTAGTCAACATGGACAGCACCTATAAGAAAGTCATCATAACCATCGGCGTTAACATCGCCGGCGCCTGCCACGGCGATGCCACTCTTATCATCCTCCGCTACTCCACTGAACACGGCATCGGCGTCGGCCAGCGACAGGCTTTCAGCCAGCGCAGGCCCACCATAGACCAGGTAGCTCTCACCCGCATTCATGTCACCACCCGGGTCAGCATATAAGGCGCCGATAAGAATATCATCATAGCCATCACCGTTGACATCGCCTGCACCTGCAACCGAGCCGCCGCTCAAAATACTCGGTGCCGCACCACCCAACGTAACATCGGCGCCGGCCAGATTCACAGCGGCTGGCAAAGCGGGGCCACCATAGACCAGGTAACTTACCCCTGCGTCCGCATTACCGGCGACGTCAGCCCCAAGGGCACCGATAAGCAAATCATCATAACCGTCGCCGTTAACGTCCCCCGCCCCGGCCAGCGAATATCCAGATTGATCGTCCGCCGCCACTCCGCTTAGGACGACATCGGCGCCGGCCAGCGACAGGCTGTCCGGCAGGGAAGCGCCGCCATAAATGAGGTAACTCTCACCGGCACGGGTATTGCCTCCAGGGGAGGCATAAAAGGCGCCGATAAGGATGTCATCAAAGCCATCGCCGTTGACATCTCCCGCGCCAGCCACCGATCGACCGCTCCAATCAGCCAATGCTTTTCCCGTAAACGTGACGTCAGCGCTGGCCAATCCCACGCTGGCGGACAATGCCGGACCACCATAGATCAGGTAGCTCGCTCCGGATTCCATGTTGCCACCGGGATCCGCCCTATACGCGCCGATAAGAATGTCATCATAGCCGTCGCCGTTAACGTCCCCCGCACCGGCCACCGCGGAACCACTATAATCATCCGTCGACTCACCGGTAAAAATAACATCCGCCGCCAGCGCTAAATCCCCGCTAAGCACATTGCCTAAATCCATCCCTGGCCGGCCGTAAATCAGGTAACTCTTGCCGGCATCAATGTTGCCGCCTACGTCGGCATCAGCGGCGCCGATGAGAATGTCATCATAACCGTCGCCGTTGACGTCACCGGCAGAAGCCATCGATTGCCCGCTGCGGTCTTCCATGAACTGACCCACCAGGGCTTTGGCGTTCGCCAGAGAAAAATTACCGGGAAAAGGTTGGCGTTTCTTGTATAAGAGAACATCCTGCAACGTGGTGGTATTATTGCTAGTTACAGGCTGGTCTTCCAGGCGCACGGTAGTGTAACCATCCAGCGTAATAGTGATGTTGTGATGCCCGGCGGCGACATAGTCAAACCGATAGTGCCCAAAACCATCGGCGAAGGCGTAATGACGGGTTCCGGCAATGGATACAATGGCGCCTTCCGCCGGGGTGCCTGATTCCCGGTCGACGCGGCCTTCCAATGCGCCGGTGGCACCCAAGTCGTCCCACCAATTAGAGCCGTCGGCTCCCGGCGCGCCGTTACAGATATAATCGGTTGCACTGATCTCGACTTCGTCCAGTTCGCCGCTCGCATTGGCATCCAGCCCCGAATCGATACGTATGCCTCCATAGATACAATTCGGGCCAGCACGTTCATTACCCAGCGTCACCAGGGCAGCAAGGCCATTCGCACCGGCAAGACCATTACATACTTTTTCACTCTTATCGACTTCGGCTGTGTCAAGAAGGCCATTACCGTTTTCATCAATGCCGGTCTCCACCAGCACACCACCGCTCGGGCAATCCACATCACCGGGGTCAATTGCGGCGGTACGCGCGGCAACAGAGTGATTGGCGCCTCCACCACCCCCACCGCCGCCGCTACTGCTGCCCCCGCCGAAACAACCAGTGAGTGTCAGCATAAGCAACAACATACCTATAACGTGTATTAAGCGTCGCATTTTACCCTCCCCTGGGTGGCACTTTACCCGTCAATGCTGGAATTTGATCACACCTTAACGTTGCGCCACTTACAGATGGCTGACAAAATGATGTATCCAACCACCGGTAAAAATTACCTGTTTCTTGCTGTGCAAAGATATAACGAATTGATCAAAATGTAATAGACATCAATCACAAAGCCTCATTTCAAAATCAATAGTATTTGCGATTACACCAAATTTTCGAACATTGACATTTACAATCCCGTAATTTGACGACCAACTGCGTACATGTAATCGGAGCCAGTAGGAAACGACGTCACCTTGCTCCAAGTCAAGGTAGGCTTCATCAGGAAGTGTTACATTTCTCCAAAAACTATAATGCCGGTTGTTGTCAGTAGTGCCAGCGCTGATAAGATTTCTGGTGCTATAACTAACAGATGCGCTGTTTACCAATATAAATGTCTCTATCATTATCCAGACGCTTGAGTCGCTACTCCCCCAGTTGTGCCAATAATCACCAGTTACCAGCACATCTGCTTCAACACGACAGAGATTTGGCATAGAAAGCCTGTGATAACCATTGTTTTGAGC
>JASFOJ010000015.1:0-50937 GCA_050116575.1 Gammaproteobacteria bacterium
GGCCCACCGGCCGTGAGATTGTTCCCGCCCAGGGGACGTCGACATGTTCAAGTCTGCTGATCTGCGAAAACTGCATACTGAAAGGTTGTAACGCATTGACCACCAACGCGATCAGCGCGATGGTGCTGAGGCCCAACAAAATCCACAATGGACGTATTTCACTGTACTCGCTGATAAACCACGGCAACACAATAAATAACAAGATTATCGCGGTGATTTCCCCTTTAAGCCGCGGAATATAATCCGCCAGTGTTGGCGCTGTGTAAGTAAGGTAATGGAACAGCTCGAAAGCAGCCAGCGCTACACAACAAAGGGAGAACAAAAAATGGACACGGGAGAACGGCTGGTGAAACGCATTAATTGCATGGTTTATCGCGGCATACGCGCAGATACCGGTCAGTATAAGCAAACCTGTCACAGCGTAAGTGGTCATCACAAACCTCTGTGCTAAATGAACGGATAATGGCAATTTACTGTTATTTTTAGCAGGGATGTATCTAAGCCATTTTCCCGCAAATTTTCGATAAACAGCCGCGGTCGGCGATATTGTAGTACTTTTTTTGTAGATATTAGTGGAAAGACCAGTCAGCCTTTCGCAGGACTTATTCAATTGTAGCATCGGAAAAAAATTTGTCCTGGACAGGCGAATTAACGCGGCGTTGATCGATTTGAGACAGGGGAATCCGTGAACGCACTCCTTTATGGTCAACTCGATATAGTCTTGCCGGGGAGCTCATTGTGGATCTATGTAGATCGTTATTACAGGCCATAACAGGCACGATATTGGCGTTGTTCGGAACCGGAGTCAGGCCAATCATGACAAGGTGGGTCGCCTTCCTTAACGATAAAAGAGTCTTGCAAGATTTAATGATAGCGCTAATATTGAGCATTGGTACGGTCAGCAGAGGCATGGAACCACCCGTAATTGTCTGATTGTATTGTCGCGGTAGTAACCTCCTGCTAAAGAAAAGGTCGATGATGAAAGAATCAGACTGGAAAGTGTTTAAGCAAACCAAGAAAAAAGCTATCGAGACGTTCTGCACTAACGTGTTGTATGAATGTGAGGAAGTCATCCGCGACAATAGCAATCACGTCCACGATCGCTATGTGTCGCTTTACCGCCTGGTTCAAAGCCGGGATAAAAAAATGGCCCAACTGTTTGACGACCACAGCCGATCGAAAGCCGCTCTGCAATTATTATTGATACGCAAAGAAGGGCTGGCTGACGAAAACTTGGTAAACAAGTTATCCAATGAGTTTCGCGACGAGACCAATCCAAATCGCCATGGCTGGTGATGCGCGCAGTCCGTCCGGGCAGATGGTTGTTTTAAATTTTCACCGGATTTTTTCAAGCAAATTCAAAGTAAACACCTACATCTAAAATTCGGTAGTGATTATGATTGTTCTCTAGAACTGAAAGGAAACAGTCATAGCAATATAGTGACCACGGTTATTTGCAATATCTTTCAGGAAAAGGCGTGCTATAGTCGAAATACATAAAGCCGTTGAGAATTAGTTTAATCACGCGATCGTGAAATTAATATTCATAATTTTATTAACGTGCGGATGGCAAATAATAACAACAATAGCGGTTACATCGTCGACGTTTCCCAGAACAGCGGTGTCATCTGGCGCGATGGCGAGGTATATAACCTCAACGAGTTGCTCGACGCACCGCTCAGTGCGCATATTGACCGCGCCATCGACATGAACCGCCAGGGTCGCATTTTGGTTGCCGCCAATGACGGCTTCTTCTGTGTACTGGTACCCACAGAAGAAATCCAACAATAAAATACGTTATCGACGCAGTAAAAAAGGCCCGGCTGTTTCGGGCCTTTTTTATTTGATAACTCCTGCCTGCTACTCAGCGTCGCGACACCGCGATATTGATATTATTCGTGGTAAACAACGAGTAAGCGGCAGGCACTAATGACACCGGCCCGCCTTGGTCTCAGCCCCAGACGGTGACAATCATATCAACCAGGGACAATTCCTCACTTACCAGGCCACTGTGCCCCGTTAAATCACAACCTGAAATGCATTGCTGCCGCACTGTCCATTGGCGCATGTAGCAATGCAGATACAAGCCGGGACCCGCGCACGTCATAGTCAACGTCATACATTCTTTTCACTGTTGTGAACACAAAGCGAACGCTTATATCACTCTAGTGCATAGTTAAGCAATAAAAGTAAAGGCTGATAGCTAATAGTAACGCATGGAATACCACACATTGCCCAGCAATTCGTGAAACGCCAGCCCAGAGTACCAAAGGGCTTTATAGGACGGCATAAAATCCTCGCCACGGGTGCCGGGGGAACGGCCGTAAAAGCCGGTGGGGGCGGGCATGACCTGGATGCCAAACTCTTCGAACGCCGCGAGCGCCCGTGGCATATGCCAGGCGTGGGTTACCAGGGCGATTTTTTTCATGTTGTGTTGTTTTAATAGTTGCGCGGTATATTTTGCATTTTCGTAGGTATTGCGGCTGTCGGTTTCGATATAGTCCACGATGACAATAAACTCTTTTTGCAGAACGTCGCGCATTAGCTCGGCTTCGCTTTTCTCTTCGTCGAACACGCGGCCGCCACTGATAATTAACGACAAGCCTGTCCGTTTAACCAGCCAGGCAGCGTAACGCGCCCGTTCCAATGACAACGCGGACAACGTATCGCCTCCGTATTCTTCGGCCGCGCTGTTGCGCCCACCCGCCAGCACCACGACAGCGTCGGCGTCATTGACCCGGGCTTTGATGTCCTTTTCGGTCAGTGGCTTAACGTCCTGCAGGGAGTTCATCAACGCCGAAGTAAATACTGGCAGGCTGCAGATCAGTAAACCGAGCAAGCTGATGGCCGACACGAACACGCCGAGTTTTTTCCAGATCAGGGAAATACCGATGCCCAGCAAACCCAGCAGAATCAACCCGGTGGGCGGCAACAGGATACTGCTGAGGAGTTTGACGGCTATGAATTCCATAGTGTATTGGGTTACCGGCTGTGATAGAGGTGTTACTGACTGATAATATTACTCAATGTGGCGAATTCCTGCAGGGTCAGTGTTTCGGCGCGCCGTCCCGGATCGATGCCGGCAGCGTGCATCTGGTCGGCTTCGATCATCGACTTTAGGTTGTTACGCAGCGTTTTGCGGCGTTGTGCAAACGCGGCGGAAACAACCTTATCGAACGTTTGTTTTTCCTGCACATCCACCGGTGGTTTTGGGTGCGGAATCAGGCGCACGACCGATGAGTCGACCTTGGGGGGTGGTGAAAAAGCATCGGGCGCTACATCAAACAGTTTTTCCACCCGGCAATAGTACTGCACCATCACACTCAGTCTGCCATAACTGCCGTGCCCGGGGGAAGCCGCCAACCGGTTGACCACTTCCTTTTGCAGCATGAAATGCATATCTTCGATGCATTGCAGTTGTTCCAGCAAACGAAAAATCAGGGGCGTGGAAATATTGTAGGGCAGGTTGCCCACAATGCGCAATTTTTCCTGCTCTTTTACCAGCGAACAAAACTCAAATTTCAACGCATCGGCACTGTGGATAGCGAATTTCCCCAGGGGCAGCGACTGATTCAGCTTGCTTACCAGATCACGGTCCAACTCGACCGCATCAAGATAGCGAGCCAGTGGCAGGATGGCTTCGGTCATCACGCCCAGACCGGGGCCGATTTCCACGACATGGTCGCTCTCACCCACAGCGATCGTGTTGACGATTTGCTGCACCACAGCCGTGTCGGCCAGAAAGTGTTGCCCGAATCGCTTGCGGGCACGGTGATGGGTTTTGTCTGTCATGACAAGATTAACGTTGATGGTTTGCCAGTTTCACGGCCGAGTCAATGGCCAGGCGAAAACTACTGTCGTCGGCCTGTCCGCTGCCCGCCAGGTCCAGCGCGGTACCGTGATCCACGGAGGTGCGAATGAACGGTAGGCCCAGCGTGACGTTAATGGCACTACCAAATCCTTTGTATTTTAATACGGGTAAGCCCTGGTCGTGATACATGGCAACGAAGGCGTCGGCCTTTTGTAAGTTGTCGGGACTGAATATGGTATCCGCCGGCAGGGGGCCTACCAGGTTTATGCCGCGCTCGGTTAATGTGCGCATTACCGGCTCGATGACCCGTTGCTCCTCATCACCCAGGTGGCCGCTTTCACCGGCATGGGGATTCAAGCCACACACATAGATAACAGGCTCGCCAATACCATATTTCGTCACCAGGTCATGATGCAGAATTTCCAGCACCTGGGTCAACGTGCTTTTAGTCAGTGCCCGGGACACCTCACGCAGTGGCAGATGGGTGGTGGCCAGGGCAACGCGCAGGCCTTCGGTTTCCAGCATCATGACCGGTAGTGGAGTGCCGCTCAGTTGGGCCAGGTATTCCGTATGGCCGGTAAAAGCAATACCGGCGTCATTGATTATGCCCTTGTGGACGGGCGCCGTTACCATCGCCTGGCATTCGTTCTGCAAACACCCATGCGTGGCCTTATCCAGCATGTCCAGTACGTAACGGGCATTGGCCGTATTCAGTTGCCCGGGGGTGACCGGGGCGGCCGACTGCACGGGTAAAACATTTAAGGTACCGAGTGAATGCGAAGGCAATTGCGCGCCAAAAGAGTCGACGCTATTAATATTGAGAGACAGGTTTAATTGCCGGGCCCGTTGCAGGAGCACCTCGGGGTCGGCAAGCACAATCCAGTGAGCGTCGACGTTAACCGGACGTTGCGCAAGCTGTACGCACAGGTCCGGACCGATCCCGGCCGGTTCGCCGGAGGTAATCGCCAGACGTGGCGGCAACCGGATGCTCATCATGAATGGTCATGAGAGGGGAATCGTTTACAGGCGCACATCGACAAACGATTCGTCCTTGATTTGGCGTAACCAGGTTTGCAGGGCCGGTCCCAGTTTTTGCTGGCGAAGATAATCGCGAGCCCGTTCGCGAAGAAATTGTTCAGTATTGTCATGTTTGCGGCGATCTTCTACCTCAATCAGATGCCAGCCAAAACGGGTCTTCACCGGATCGCTGATTTCGCCCGGCTTTAAATCGTTCATCGCATCTTCAAATTCCTTGACCATGGTACCGGGATTTACCCATCCCAGGTTGCCGCCGTCGGCCGCCGACCCTTTGTCATCAGAATGGGCGGTGGCAATCTTGGTAAATGATTCTCCGGATTCGATACGTTGTTTCAATTGTACCAGTCGTTTCCTGGCCTCCTCGTCGCTTAACAGGTCATTGGGTTTGATGAGGATGTGCCGGACCTTGGTTTGCTGAACAATATGTTGCTTCTCACCACTGCGCTTATCGGTCAGTTTGATAATATGAAAGCCGCTGGGGCTGCGGATAATGCCGCTCAAATCTCCCACCTTCATATTCACCACCAGGTCCGCGAACAAACTGGGGATTTCCGCCAGTTTACGCCATCCAATATCGCCGCCGCTTAATGCCTGTTGTCCGTCGGAGTTGGCTATAGCCATTTGAGTGAAATCGGCGCCCTCTTTGAGTTTTTGCAGTACCTCCTTGGCTTTTTGTTTTGCCTGTTGGATACGTTCGGCATTTGCCGCTTCCGGTACTTCAAACAGGATATGTTGCAGTTCGTATTCTTCGTTGGAGCGATCCTGCAGGTCACGGTTGGCGAGAAAGTCATCGATCTCCTGATCAGTGACGTTGATCTTGCGTTGCACCTGGCGTTGCTGCAGGCGGGAAATGGTTATCTCATCGCGCACCCGTTCGCGGTATTCGGAGTAGCTCAGACCACTGCTTTCCAGGGCTTGCCGAAATTCGGGTAATCCCAGGCCGTTTTGCCGGGCGATGTTCTCAATGGCCAGGTTCAGTGATTCGTCGTCAACTTTAATCAGGCGTTTGTCGGCTCTTTGCAGCTGGATACGCATCAGTACCAGGCGGTCCAGCACCTGTTTCTGCAGGACATCATCTGAAGGAACCGGGGTTCGATTCTGCCGCAACTGTTGTTTGACGGCGTTCATTTCAAACGTCAGTTCCTGCTGGGTGATGACGTCGTCGTTGACAATGGCAACAATACGGTCAAAAGCGCCGCTTTTATCGACATTGTCCTTCACCGCTGCGCGGGCCAGCGGCGTCATGAATGCGCCGGCTGTCAGGCACAACACCAAAATCGTAAGCGCGCAAAGCGGTTGCTTGTAAGTAATCTTATTCATGAAAAATTTAACTGCCATTTAGTCATAGTAAGTGATGAATCTTGTATTGACCCTGGTGCTGGATCAGTTTGTCGACATTAACAGGCTGAACCGCACTGTTTTCGATAGCCTGTTCAAAAACGCCCGGTATCGAACGCGCTCTGGACAGTTTTACCGACACTGGCCAGTCCCTTAAGTTCCAGTTGTACCCAGATAGAGTTACTGGTGGTTTGATCTTTAAGATCGCTGATATAGTCCCGCTGCACCACACGCAAGGACCAGCAACAGCTTTCGTATTCGATGCCGCCCAGCGATTCCAGCTTAAGTTGATCCAGGAATGAATAATAATAACGCCCCACGATTTTCCACTGGGGGCGTACCTGCCACAGGAATGAGAAATCCACCTGGTCGATATTGTCCCGTTCGTAACGGTACGACAGGTAGGTGATTTTATCGCGCCCGAACTGATAACGAAACTCCGTTGAGCCCCGTCGCACATCGTTCGTCTGGTTGTCCCATAACAGGCTAGCCTTGACATTGAGTTTGTCATTCCACTGGCTGCGCAGTTCGGCGGCGATGTCGGACTGGCCGGTGGTTTCCGGGGGCTGGTTGGGCAATGTCACTTTGCGGTCCTGAAAATAGTAGATCTGGCCGATGCTGGCGCTGAGCAATTCGTTACCGCCGTCGTTAATGAAGCGCGAGGTCAGCGAGGCGCTTATCTGGTTGGCGTCCCCAATACGGTCGACGCCGGAAAAGCGATTATCCCGGAACAATTCGGAAAAACTGAACTGAGGCAACGTGGTATCGAAAACCTGGGCATTGCCGTTATCATCCACGATTAAATCATCTTGTTCGCGGTACGGGACGTACAGGTAAAATAACCGGGGCTCCAGCGTTTGCAGCAGGTGGCGGTCATTGGAGGTTACATCCCGCTCGAAAAACAGGCCGCTGTCGAGGGTGACCTGGGATAAGTTACGGGAGGGTTTCGGATCGGTGGCCGAATCCTGATGTTCCAGTTCATATTGGGTATGGCGTAATGTCACCGCGGATTCCAGGAAACCGGGGGCGGGGCGGTAGCGCCAGGCGACCTGCGGCGCAAGATCCAGACGAGAACCAGTGACACCTTCCTTGCGATAAAAATTGACCACTTCGGCACTGGCCGAAGTTTCAAACCCGTGGGACAGAAAATAAGGATTGGTAACGATTTGTAATTGCGGTAATCGCTCGTAGGGCCGGTTGACCCCAGCAATGGACGGGTCCAGGGTCTGGAAATGCTGCAGCCTGGCATTGGCGCGCCAGTTCGTGGCCTGGTAATTCAGCGTAATGTAGCGTTCCAGATGTGTGAGACTTGATGCGCTCAGGTTATTGGCAAAATCATCAAAATAGTGTTCGTCGGAAGCGTACCGGTACTGCACGTCCATGCGCCAGCCCGGCGCCGGGTTACCATGGTGATAATACGCAGCGTACGTGCGATCGGCCAAAAACTCTTTATCATTGGGCAGATATTCCAGCTCCATCTTGCCGTTACTGGCGCGCTGCAGGTAGCGGTATTCGCCGATATATTGCATTCCCCGCTTGCCGAGATAACGGGGCGTCAAGGTCGCATCACGGTTGGGTGCAATGTTCAGATAGTAGGGGATGGAAATTTCCGTGCCCGATACATCGGAGCCGCCAAAACTGGGGGCCAGGAAGCCGGTTTTGCGCCCCACCAGCGGCAGGCTGAGATAGGGGATATACACAAACGGGACGCCCATAAATTCCACCCGGGCATGAAGGGCAATGCCTTCATTTTCGGCAAAATCCAGTTCCAGGCGGCTGGCGCGTAATGCCCAGCTCTCGTTGTCCTTGTCGCAACTGGTGAATTTCACCTGGCTCAGGTTCATCAAGCTTGGGCTGAGCACATCAAAAGTCCCGGCGCTGCCGCGCAGATGATTTCCCAGCAGCCAGAATTCAACGTTGCTGAGCTTTGCCCTGTCCTCTTTAACGTATACATCGGCTTTTTTTCCAACCACTAATTGCTCAGCGGTTTGATAGCGCACCACGCCCTCGGCATGCACTTTGCCGGTGGACTGTTGGTAGGTGGCGTTATCGGTATGCAGCAGTTTATCGCCCTGGCGCAATAACACATCGCCCTCAAAGTAATAAGTATCCTGGTTTTCCACCCGTACGTTGTCGGCGGTGACGTCAAGGCGGTTGTTGTCCGCTGGTTTAGCCCCTTGGGCCATCGGCGTTAATAACTGGGACGGAATAAACTGGGTGCTGCAATAATTCCAGCGCTCGTCCTGGGACTGCGCATGGGCGGGTGTTAGCAACCCCAACGCCGCGACGACAACCGACAATCCGCCATATACGGATTGTCTTAGCTTCCAGGTTAACGGCCGGGTCATGCGTTGGTTTGCCTTGTTATTGAATGCAGTCAGTTATTACGGTCGTTGGTAAACAACGGGCCACCATGGACCCTGGACACCCGGCGGTTATTTGCCAATACAGAAACTGGCAAAAATTTTCCCCAATAAATCATCGGCGGTAAACTCGCCGGTGATTTGCGACAGGTGTTGCTGCGCCTGGCGTAATTCTTCCGCCAGCAGTTCGCCGGCAGCGTGGCGGGTCAATTGTTGTTGGCCCTGCTCCACATGCTCGCGAGCCCGCTGTAAAGCATCAAGGTGACGGCGCCTTGCCATAAATCCGCCGTCGCCCACGGCATGGTAGCCGACGCAGGTTTTTAGATGGTCCCGCAGTTCGTCAATGCCTGCGCCGGATGCAGCGCTTAAATAGCGGTGTTCAAATTCATCACAGCGCGGCCGGTTTGTCACTAAATCCATTTTATTATAAATAATGGTGATGCTGGGACCCGCCGCCTTAAGCTCGGCCAACAGCGTATCATTGGCAATATCGGGCTGGTCACTGGCGTCCACAATATACAGGATCCGGTCGGCGCGGCCGATTTCGGCCCAGGCGCGGCGAATGCCTTCCTGTTCCACAACGTCCGCGCCTTCGCGTAAACCGGCGGTATCGATGATATGCAGCGGCAGGCCATCGATCTGAATATGTTCCCGTAACACGTCCCGCGTAGTACCGGGTATGGGCGTCACGATAGCGCTTTGCTGGCCGGTGAGTTGATTCAGTAAGGTGGACTTGCCGGCATTGGGTTTGCCGGCGATGACCACGGTCATGCCTTCGCGTAGCAACCGGCCCTGGCGCGCCGTGTTGAGCGTATCGGTAATCTGGTCCATTACCGCCTGCAGTTGTTGCTGGATCTGGTTATCCTGTAAAAAGTCGATTTCCTCTTCGGGAAAATCAATCGCAGATTCCACATACATGCGCAACCCGGTTAGCGCATCGAGCAACGTGTGAATGCGTTGCGAAAATTCCCCTTGCAGCGAGCGCAACGCCGACCGCGCCGCCTGTTGTGATGAACTGTCGATGAGATCGGCGATGGCTTCGGCCTGTGCCAGATCCAGCTTGTCGTTGAGAAAGGCCCGCTCACTGAATTCGCCGGGCCGGGCCAAACGCACACCCTGTGACAACACCTGCTGCAAAATCATATCCATGACCACGGGACCGCCGTGCCCATGCAGCTCCAGCACGTCTTCACCGGTAAAGGAATGAGGAGCCGCGAAATACAGGGCGATACCCATATCAATGGTATTGTTATCCTGATCCCGGAACGGCAGATACTCGGCCTGGCGGGGGGACAATTGTCTACCCAGCAGCGTTTGGGCGACGCGGGAACTTAGCGGTCCGGATACCCGCACAATACCTACCCCGCCGCGCCCCGGCGGCGTGGCAATGGCTGCGATGGTATCCATGGCTTGTGATGAACCGGCCATGCGTGGCTCTTTCAATGCGTATGGTTGACGGTCAGCTACGTGCTATCGGACTCGATCTTGCGTGTGATATACCACTGCTGAATGATGGACAGGATATTATTCACTACCCAGTACAATACCAGTCCCGCGGGGAACCAGGTAAAGAATACGGTAAAAATAATGGGCAGAAAGGAAAGAATCTTCGCTTGCATGGGATCCATGGGCGCCGGATTTAACCGCTGCTGCGCGAACATACTGATACCCATAATTAACGGCAACGCGAAATACGGCAATGAATCCACAAAGCCAAACTGCTTGCCCACGGCCACGGCACTGGTGGATAAATCAAAAATGCCCAGGCCGAACGGCGCCTGACGTAACTCGATACTTCCCAGCAGCACCCAATAAAGCGCAATAAACACCGGTATTTGTACCAGCATGGGCAAACAACCACCCAACGGGTTAATTTTTTCCCGTTTGTACAGGTCCATCATGGCTTGGCTCATACGCTGCTTGTCGTCGCCATAACGTTCGCGGATTTGCTGGATCTTGGGTTGGAACTTGCGCATATTGGCCATCGAGGTATAAGCGGCCTTTGACAACCGGTAAAACACCAGCTTGATGATCAGCGTGACCAGTATGATGGACACGCCCCAGTTTTTCACGAAATCGTGGATAAACTCCAGCAGCCAGAATACGGGTTCGGCAAGCAGGGTGAGGATGCCATAATCCACCGTCAGTTGCAGATTGGGTGCCGCGGCACCGAGGCGATCCTGTTCCTTGGGTCCAATAAAGATGCTGCTGCTAAATTTTCCCGTTTGCCCGGGGGCGATCTTCGCTTCGGTGGAGGAAAAGCCGATCAGGTAGCGCCCGTTTTTCAGTGCCTTGGTATAAAAAAAGTTGTATTGGTCCTGCGGCGATATCCAGGCCCCGATGAAATAGTGGCCGATCATAGCCACCCAACCGCCCTTGATATAACTCTGGTCCGGCTTCCAATCGGCCATTTCATCATATTTTACTTTTTCGTATTTATTGAGGTCGTTGGACACCACGCCACCGGTGTAGGTGGGAACAAACCTCGATTGGCCTTCGGGTGCCACGTCGGTGCGCTGTAGTTGACGGTACAAACTGCCATCCCAGTTCTGTTGCGTACCGTTAATCACCTCCACATCCATATCCACCACATAACGATTACGATGAAAGGTATAGGTTTTTAGTACTTTAAGGCCGTTGTCACCCAGCCAGGTCAATTGAACCGTAAGCTCATCGCTGCCCGGTTGCAGCTGGTATTGGTCTTGTGGCGCAGTGAACTTGGCGTGGTGGTCCACCGATTCGCCAGCGCTGGCGACCAGCCCAGATTGGGCAATAAATATGCGGGGCATTTTGTCGTTAAACAAAATGACGGGGTTGTCCGGCTGGTCGATTTTCTGTGGATATGCGAGTAAGGCCGCGTGACGAATGTCACCCCCAATGGTATCGATATCGACATCCAGTAAATCGGTGACCACATGCACGCGGCGGCCAGTATCCAGCACCTCGGCTGTTGGTTGTGTCTGTTGAGTAGCGGCCGGCCCTGCAGGTGGTTTGCCTTCTGGCTGGCCACCGGGCACATCCGCGCTTGGCATGGCGGGAACCGCCTCGCCGGGCTGGGCAGCGCCCGGGCTCGACGGTGCCGACGAGGGGGCAGCTGACTCAGTGGGCGTCGGTTGCGGTTTCGGCCCGAATTGTTTCTGCCAGGCCCCGTACAGCAACAATATCACTACAGACAGGGCGATGAATAAAATCAGGCGTTGGTTTTCCATGAAACGACTCAATGATTATCTTTATTAGTATTCTCCGGCACCGGGTCGTAGCCCCCTTCGTGCCAAGGGTGACAGCGCCCCAAACGCCGCAGCGCCAAGGACAGGCCTTTCAAGATGCCATGATCCTGGATCGCGGTAACCGCGTAACTGGAACAGCTGGGATAATACCGGCAATGGGAGCCGAGAAACGGGCTCAGCAAATATTGATAGGCGCGAATAAGACCGATAATCAGTTTTTGCATCGTGCTGCCAGCTTTTTCCAGTGCATGTCGAGACATGCGAAAATTTGTTCGTTCGTCGCCGTTGCCGCCCGGGTATTACCTATAACCACAATATCGATATTCTGTAATGCCTGATGATAATGGCGAAAACTTTCCCGGATGAGTCTCTTCAGGCGATTCCGTGCCGCCGCGCTGTTTATTCTTCGTTTTGACAGAGCCAACCCCAGGCGGGCGTGTCCGCAGTCATTATGTGACGCTAACAGTACCAACAACGGATCCGTGGACTTACATTCCGTTTCGTTAAATACGCGTTGGAATTCCCGAGTGCAAACAAGCCTGAATGGGCGGGCAAAACCGGTTTTAGAAGCCATGCGACGTTTGGCTCAATCAAGTTCCGTCGAATCCAGGTATACACCGAAGGCCGGCGTTGTCGGCATCCAATCTACCCCTGCGGTACGGTTGTTCGGTTACTGGCTTGTTATCACAAACCTTGTCGCCACTAACTATTGGTGTCATGTGACATTGCCGACGCAATTATGTTCGGTATAGCCATGTAACGGATCGCCTCGTTTGTCACACACTACGGCACCGCTGGCCCGCCGACAGACCCGGTGCTGGTTAATACTTAACACATGGCGCAACGAACACGATACGCAATGCCATGTTGCGTATTATACGCTCAGCCGTTTGCGGCCTTTGGCACGCCGTGCATTGATCACCCGGCGCCCCGCTTTGGTGCTCATGCGGGCACGAAAACCATGTGTGCGCTGGCGACGTAACTTACTGGGTTGATAGGTTCTTTTCATAATTTTAGCCATTCATGAAGGGCAAAAGGTGTGCCCTTGGTATGTTGCGTAGAATCCCAAACAAAGCGGCGTAGAATACTGTGAATATCCGGTCGGCGTCAAGCAACTGGCCGTGAAAAATTTTTTACCTGGGGTGTGGATAACTTTGGCTTTGGGGAGTAGACTCGTCCGTCTTTTCAAAAAAAACGCCGCATGATGGGGAGGACAGCAGTGGGGACCTGGCAAGCCTGTTTGGACCGCCTTGAAGGTGAGCTGACGACACAGCAGTTTAACACCTGGATCCGGCCGTTAAAGGCAATTGAGGACCACGACACCTTACGTTTACTGGCACCGAATCAATTTGTGCTGGATTGGGTACACAACCGTTTTCTGGATCGCATTAACAGCATCGTGGAAGATGAAGCCAACGGATCAGCGGCGCACGTTCGATTAGAGATTGCCCATTACGACGGTACCGCCCGCGAGGACACCGAGGACCTGCGGGCGATCCAGACCCGGCCGGCCGAACCGGCAGCTCGCCGGCCTGATTCCCGAATCGCCAAACCACGCCGGGCCAGCGATGTTAATCACAACCCCAATCTGAACACCGATCTGACCTTTGACAATTTTGTGGAAGGTAAATCCAATCAACTGGCGCGGGCGGCCGCCTTTCAGGTTGCTGGCAATACTGGCGAGACTTACAACCCCTTATTCATCCAGGGCGGGGTCGGTCTGGGAAAGACCCATTTAATGCATGCCATCGGCAACCAGATTCTGGCCCAGGACCCCGGCGCCCGGGTGGTCTATCTGCACTCCGAGCGGTTTGTGCAGGATATGGTGAAGGCGTTACAACACAACGCCATTAACGATTTCAAGCGTTATTACCGCTCGGTCAACGCGTTGCTCATTGACGATATCCAGTTTTTCGCCGGCAAGGAACGCTCCCAGGAAGAATTCTTTCATACCTTCAATGCGCTGCTGGAAGGCCAGCAGCAAGTTATTCTTACTTGCGATCGCTACCCCAAGGAGGTGAATGGTCTGGAAGAACGGCTCAAATCCCGTTTTGGCTGGGGACTGACGGTGGCGATCGAACCACCGGAGCTGGAAACCCGGGTGGCGATTCTGATGCGCAAGGCGCAGCAACTGGGGATGGAAGTACCACAGGAAGTGGCGTTTTTTGTGGCCAAACGAATTCGGTCCAACATCCGCGAACTGGAAGGTGCGTTGCGGCGAGTCATTGCCAATTCAAAATTCACCGGTCAAAGCATTACACTGGATTTTACCAAGGAAGCGTTGCGCGATTTGCTGGCGTTGCAGGACAAGTTGGTCACCATCGAAAATATTCAGAAAACCGTGGCCGAGTATTACAAGATTCGCCTCAACGAACTGCTGTCTAAAAAACGCAACCGGTCGCTGGCCCGGCCGCGGCAACTGGCCATGGCGCTGGCCAAGGAGCTCACCAACCACAGTCTTCCCGAAATTGGTGATGCATTCGGCGGCCGCGATCATACCACGGTGCTGCATGCCTGCAGGAAAATCGACGAACTGAAAATCAGCGATGTACGCATTAAGGAAGACTTTTCCAACCTGTTAAGAACCCTATCCAGTTAATGGGGATAGGTTGTGGATAAAGTAAGAGAAAAACAAAGGAGCAAAGTGATTCACATATTATCCACAGCTTGCAAGAGGGTTGTCAGGCAGTTATACGGACCGTAGGTGGTCTTATAATATATTGAAAAATAAAGAAAAAATAGAGTTATCCACAGACTTGTGGTTGAGTAATAGTAGTAACAATAAGATATATATACACAATAGTAAATAATAAATACCTACAGGGAACGGAGTCATGCGATTTACGATTCAACGCGAAAATATACTCAAACCGTTACAGTTCGTGGTGGGCGTCGTGGAAAAACGGCAGACCTTGCCCGTATTATCCAATGTATTATTAACGGCAAAAGATAATACGTTGTCACTGACTGCGACGGATCTTGAGGTTGAGATAGTGGCCAATACCCAACTGGATATCGCTGACAAGGGTGAAGTCACCATACCCGCTCGCAAGTTCGTGGATATCTGCCGCGCATTACCCGACGAAGCACAAATGGAAGTGGCATTTGATGCTGATAAGGATCGCGTGATGATAAGGTCCGGCAAAAGCCGGTTTAACCTGTCCACGTTACCAGTCAAAGATTTCCCGAACATCGAAAATGTCAGCGAGGCGCTGGAATTCACCCTACCGCAACGAGTATTAAAATCCTTGATCGACAAAACGCAGTTTTCCATGGCGCAGCAGGATGTGCGTTATTATCTCAACGGTCTGCTGCTGGAAGTATCCGATCAAGTGGTCAAAGCGGTCGCGACCGATGGGCATCGGTTAAGTTATTGCGAGCAGGATGCGGATGTGTCACCCACGCAAAGACTCCAGGTAATTTTGCCCCGCAAGGGTGTTATGGAATTATCCAAGATCCTCGAAGATTCGGAGGACGAAGCGCAGGTTATCATCGGTACTAATCACATCCGGGTGAACGTCGAAGGTATTCAGTTCACCTCGAAATTAATCGACGGTCAATTCCCGGATTATGATCGCGTCATACCTAAGAACGGTGACAAGGAGGTGATCGCTGATCGGCATTTACTTCGCCAGGCCCTGGTGCGTACCTCCATTTTGTCCAACGAAAAATACCGGGGAATCCGCTTGCGGTTACAGGCGGGGTTGTTGCAGGCCCAGGCCCATAATCCAGAGATGGAAGAAGCTGAGGAAGAAGTGGAAGTAAATTACCAGGGCAGCGAACTGGAGATTGGCTTCAATGTGAATTATCTGTTGGACGCGTTAGCGGTTATTGATGGCAACAATGTGAAAATGATTTATGGCGATGCCAACAGTAGCTGCCTGGTTGTGCGCGAAGATGGCAGCGACGGCTGCAAGTACGTTGTTATGCCAATGCGCTTATAGTCGTTCAATTCCCGGGTTAAACGTGTCACCCAAGAAACGTTTTCCGCTGCTCCCTAAGGTTAGCGAGAGATGATGCGGATAGTGATTAAGACGACCCAGGGGAAGCAGGACGAACGAATCGGATATGGCCATTGAACTGTTAGAGATCGTCAACTTTCGTAACCTCAAACATGCCCGTCTGGAACCCTCCCCCCACACGACCCTGGTCATCGGTAAAAACGGAAGCGGAAAAACCAGTCTTTTAGAAAGCGTACATTTCCTGGGGACCGGTCGGTCATTCCGGACTCCCCACAGCCAACGATTAATCACCCTGGGTGAATCCAGCTTCACCCTGTTCGGCAAACTCAAAAATGATCACCGACAGCAAACGATCGGAATCAATAAGAGCAAGCAGCAACTCAAAATTAAAATTGATGGGCAGCTAGCAACAAGCGCTTCCCAATTGGCGGAACGGCTGCCGGTACAAATCATTAACCCGGATGCCCATAAATTGTTGGAAGAAGGTCCCAGGTTTCGGCGCCGATTTATGGAGTGGGGAGTGTTCCACGTGGAACCGAAATACTTCCCCCTTTGGCAACAATGCCGCCACATTTTAAAACAGCGTAACGCGGCTTTGAAGACACGGGTGTCGGAAAGAGAACTTCGACACTGGGATACGGCTTTGGCCGATAAGACCGAAACTATAGCTGAAATTCGTGACACCTACCTTGAACAACTCCAACCTTACGTGACTAGATTATTGGAGCGAGTTGATGGGTTCCCACCGATCTCCATCACTCTGGATCCCGGTTGGCCAAAAGAGAAAAATCTGTTGGATGTACTCGCGTCGGCGAGGGAGCAGGATATGGCCAAAGGTTTCACCACTTACGGTCCCCATCGGTTGGATATTAAAATTATGGTGGATGGTGTTCGGGCCAAGGAACTGGTTTCCCGTGGACAACAAAAACTACTCACCGCCTTCCTTAAAATTGCCCAAGTGAATTTGTTAATAGAGAGCCGACCAACGGCGAACGTCGTCCTTCTGATTGATGATCTGCCGGCTGAATTGGACGAAGGATTTAGGAACACTTTGTTGACTGAAGTCCGCAACCTCCATGTTCAATCAATCATTACCGGGACGGACCTTGACCTTTTTAAGATTCCAACGGGGCAACAAGATTCGCCCGCGGTGTTTCACGTGGAACATGGAAACCTGACAAACTGAGTGAATGATTCGTACGGGTTCCGATCTTGGATATGATTGTAGGGAAACGAGTCTGGTAGATGTTTCACAAACGGTTCCCGCGCCGGTGTGTTCCACGTGGAACATCAGTCCACCTTTTGGTGACCGGGAGTACAAAAACCAACGACGGGCGACCGAGTTAGAAACGTCTTGTCGACTGATTGACGAAAATCCTCGCCCTCAGTATTTAGTCACAGTTAGCTAGGCTAGCACTCAAACATTTCGAAATTCCAAAGGAGCAGGAAGATTCACCGGCACTGTTCCACGTGGAACATCGATCACCGACCTTTGTTACTGCTTCGTATAAAGAACAGCGGGGAGATGAAATTCGGGGTATAATAGTGCGTTGCCGTACCTCGGTTCGACAACCCACCGTTATTATCAATGATCAGCATCCACGAGGGTATTATGCCAAAACCATCAGAATACGATTCCAGTAATATTAAGGTGCTAAAGGGGCTGGACGCCGTGCGTAAACGCCCTGGTATGTATATTGGGGACACGGATGACGGCACCGGATTACATCATATGGTATTTGAAGTGGTCGATAATTCCATCGACGAAGCATTGGCCGGCCACTGCAGTGAAATCAATGTCACCCTGCACAGCGACAACTCCGTGACGATCTCCGATAACGGCCGCGGTATTCCGGTGGATATTCACAAGGAAGAGGGGCGGTCCGCCGCCGAAGTGATAATGACCGTGCTACACGCCGGGGGCAAATTTGATGACAATTCGTATAAAGTCTCCGGCGGATTGCACGGCGTCGGTATTTCGGTGGTCAACGCCCTGTCAGAATGGCTACGCATGACGATCCACCGCGCTGGAAAAGTCCACTTCCAGGAATATCACTATGGCAATCCGGTCGAACCTCTGAAAGCCATCGGTGACTCGGAGCGTGCCGGAACCGAAATCCGTTTCAAGCCCTGCCCCAAGGTCTTTTCTGATATCGAATATCACTATGACATCCTGGCCAAACGTCTGCGCGAACTGTCGTTTCTCAATTCCGGCGTGCGGATCGTGCTCACTGACGATCGTACCGCCAAAAAGGACGTGTTCGAATACAAGGGCGGGATCAGGGCTTTCGTCGAACATTTGAACCGGAAGAAAACCCCATTGCATGAAAACGTCTTTTATTTCGACGTGGTTAAGGACAATATCCAGGTGGAATTGGCCATGCAATGGAATGACTCTTACCAGGAAAATATTTTCTGCTTCACCAACAATATTCCCCAGCGCGACGGTGGTACGCATCTGGCTGGCTTTCGCAGCGCGCTCACCCGTACCCTCAATCAGTATATTGAGAAAGAAGACGCGGCGCGCAAAGCAAAGGTTCAAACGACTGGCGATGATTGCCGGGAAGGCTTAACAGCCGTGTTGTCGGTGAAAGTCCCCGATCCCAAGTTTTCCTCCCAAACTAAGGACAAGTTGGTGTCGTCGGAAGTGAAAGGCGTGGTGGAGTCCGCCATGTCCGAAAATTTCAGCGCCTATCTACTCGAACACCCCTCGGACGCCAAGTCCGTTGCCGGCAAAATCGTGGATGCCGCCCGCGCCCGGGAAGCCGCCCGTAAAGCGCGGGAAATGACGCGTCGTAAAGGCGCGCTGGATGTGGCCGGGTTGCCGGGCAAACTGGCTGACTGTCAGGAAAAAGATCCGGCGCATTCTGAGTTATTTCTGGTGGAGGGCGATTCCGCCGGTGGTTCCGCCAAGCAGGGCCGAGACCGCAAATCCCAGGCCATACTGCCGTTGAAAGGTAAAATACTGAACGTGGAAAAAGCGCGGTTTGACAAGATGCTGTCATCCGCCGAAGTGGGTACGCTGATTACCGCGCTGGGCTGCGGTATCGGCCGGGAAGAGTTCGACGCGGATAAATTACGCTACCACAGAATCATTATCATGACCGATGCCGACGTGGACGGTTCCCATATCCGTACGCTGTTGCTCACCTTCTTTTATCGTCAAATGCCGGAATTGATCGAGCGCGGCCACATCTATATCGCTCAGCCTCCTTTATATAAGTTGAAGAAAGGTAAGACCGAACGCTATGTTAAAGACGACGCGGAACTCAATGATTACCTGTTGCAGGTGTCGTTGGAAAACGCACAGCTGTATGTGAACCCCGAGTCGCCTCCCATTACCGGTGTCACATTGGAAACCCTGTCGAAGCAATACCTCACGGTTATGGCGACCATCGACCGGTTGTCACGGCGTTACCACAGCGATGTGCTGGAGAAAATGATTTATCTGTCCACGTTCACCGAAGACAGCATGAGGGATCGGGCGAAGGCCGAAGCCTGGTTCGCAGAGTTGGTCTCCCGTCTTAACGAAGATGAACGTGTCTCGGTGAAATACGAAGTAACCATCGAACAAGATGCCGAGCACGGTAACCAGCTGGCTCGCGTCGCCGCCGTCAGTCATAGCGTGCGCAACGAACGGGTGATCACACCGGAGTTTTTCAGTTCACCGGAGTACGAGAGTATCGTCTCGTTGGGTGGTCAACTGGAAGGCTTGATGGAAGAGGGCGCCTATGTTCAGCGGGGTGATCGCAAGATGGAAGTAAACTATTTTAAGGAAGCTTTAGCGTGGCTGATGGAAGAAGCTAAACGCGGCCAGCATATTCAGCGCTACAAGGGACTGGGTGAAATGAATCCCGAACAGTTGTGGGAGACGACTTTGGATCCTGAGTCTCGCCGGTTGCTACAGGTGCAAATCGAAGATGCGGTCGCGGCCGATGAAGTGTTTACTACATTGATGGGAGACCAGGTGGAACCGCGGCGGGAGTTCATCGAGGCCAATGCGCTGGAGGTCTCCAATCTTGATGTTTAACTGATCAATTATTATTCAGGTCAGGGCGCAAAAAAGGGCTGGTTAAATAATAACCAGCCCTTTGTGTTTCGTGATTTCTTATTCGGTGAACGGCTGCATTATTTGCTTTTGTTGTGATAATCCACAACCCGTTCCACTTCGTTGCGTGAGCCCAGAATGACCGGCACGCGTTGGTGGAGGTCTTCCGGCTGCAAATCCATGATCCGCTCCCGACCCGTGGAACTCATGCCGCCAGCCTGTTCCACAATGAACGACATGGGATTGGCTTCGTACATTAACCGCAACTTGCCGGCCTTGGCGGGGTCCTTGGTGTCTTTGGGGTACATGAAGATCCCACCGCGGGTCAGAATACGATAAACCTCCGCCACCATGGATGCTACCCAGCGCATATTGAAATTCCGCTCCCGGGGGCCCGTCTCCCCGGCCAGACATTCGTCTATATATCGCTTAACCGGTTCCTCCCAGAAACGCTGGTTCGACATGTTGATGGCAAATTCCGACGTATCGGCCGGAATGGTCATGTTGGGATGGGTTAGGATAAATTCGCCCACGTTATGGTCCAGGGTAAAACCGTTGACGCCATTACCGGTGGTGAGTACCAGCATCGTGGACGGGCCGTACAGCGTGAAACCGCCGCATACTTGTTGTGTCCCCGGTTGTAAAAAATCCTTGGCAATGGGAGCCGCTACGCCTTCGGGACACCGCAGGATGGAAAAAATACTACCCACCGATAAGTTGACGTCAATATTCGACGAGCCATCCAGGGGATCGAAGGTCAGCAGATATTTGCCCTTGGGGTATTCCGCGGGGATGGGAAAGATATCATCCATTTCTTCGGAGGCCATGGCCGCCAGGTGGCCGCCCCATTTGTTGGCATCAATGAACAAATCATTGGAGATGACGTCGAGTTTCTTCTGTGTTTCTCCCTGCACGTTTTCGCTGCCGGCGGTGCCAAGCACGTCCACCAGCGCTCCCTGGTTGACGGCGGCGGATATGGCCTTACACGCGGTTACCACGTCATTCAATAATGCCGTGAAATCGCCCGATGCCGCTTCACAACGGCGCTGTTCTTCGATGATAAATTGGGTAATGGTTTTACCAGTATACATACTGTCTGTCCTTCAGGTTCTAGTCGTCGTTGCTGATTTTGTTATCGCCAGCGTTGCTTAAATGAAAGGCGGCAGATTCTAACAGAATTATGTTTAGCTATTAAGCAAACCGGGGTAAATTTTTGCGTTTAAAGTTGCCTAACCTTTTAACAGCGCATAGCATTGGCATTTTGCCGGAGAAGAGACCAAAATAATGACGGAAATCGTTCGTATCGCCACGCGTCGCAGCCCCCTGGCGCTTTGGCAGGCGGAGTTTGTGCGTTCCTGCCTGCTGGCCAATCACCCCAAGATAAAAGTGGAACTGGTCAAAATGGTGACCCAGGGGGACAAGATCCTGGACACCCCCCTGGCCAAAGTAGGGGGCAAGGGGCTGTTCGTCAAGGAGCTGGAAACAGGCATGTTGCGCGGCGAAGCCGATATTGCCGTGCACTCCATCAAGGACATTCCCGTGGCATTTCCTGACGGCTTGCATCTCAGTGTCATTTGCGAGCGTGAAGATCCCCGCGACGCATTTGTGTCTAACGAGTTCGCGGAAATTGCTTCCCTGCCCTCGGGCGCCATCGTGGGCACTTCCAGCCTGCGCCGCCAATGCCAGTTACGCGCCTGGCGGCCGGACCTGCAGATCAAGGACCTGCGCGGTAACGTCAACACCCGGCTCAGCAAGCTGGACCACTCCGAATACGATGCCATTATTCTGGCCAGCGCTGGATTGAAACGCCTGGGCTTTGAAAATCGCATTCAACAATACCTTGACCCGTCCATCAGCCTGCCCGCGGTGGGGCAAGGCGCGGTAGGAATAGAGTGCCGGGTCGACGATGACCGCATTAACGAACTGATCGCACCTTTAAACCACGACGATACACGCACCTGTGTACTGGCCGAGCGTGCCATGAACTCACGCCTTGAAGGCGGATGCCAGGTACCCATTGCCGGTTATGCGGTGCTGGAATATGGCCAGTTGAAAATGCGTGGCCTGGTGGGCCGCCCGGATGGCAAACACGTGGTGCGCGGTGAGATCGAAGGTCTGCCCAAAGCGGCGGAACAGTTGGGTACCGCGCTGGCCGATGATCTGTTGTCCCGCGGTGCCGGTGAGATTTTAAAAGAAGTTTATGCCAAAGGCTAAGCCCCTGGCCGGTGTCACGGTCGTGGTAACACGGCCCGCGCACCAGGCGGAAGGGTTGTGCCGGTTGATTGAAACAAACGGTGGCACGGCGTTGCGGTTTCCGGTGCTGGATATCGCCGGTCCCGCCGATCAGACGGCCGTCGCGGCAACCATCAACCGCCTTGCGGCATTTGATATCGCCGTGTTTATCAGCCCTAACGCCGTTCAGTGGGGACTGAAACTGATCGACAACTGGCCGGCTGACATCAAAGTCGCCGCGGTGGGCCGGGGTAGCGCGAGGGAACTCACCCGCCAGGGCATGGAGCCGGATATTTTTCCGGAGCAGCAGTTCAACAGTGAAGCATTGCTGGCCCTGGAAGACCTGCAACAGGTGGCGGGAAAACGCATCATTATATTCCGTGGTGAAGGTGGCCGCGAGTTGCTGGCCGATATCTTGCGCGGCCGGGGCGCCCAGGTTGAATATCTGGAATGTTACCGCCGGGTGCGGCCCACCATTGATCCGGCGCTATTAACGGTCCCCCTGCAGCAGGGCACCGTGGATATACTTACGGTGACCAGCAGTGAAGGACTGGAAAATTTGCTGGCGATGACCGGGGAGGCCGTGCGGTCCGTGTTGACACAACTACCGCTGATTGTGGTCAGTGATCGAACCCGGGAGCGGGCCCGGGAACTGGGATTTCAGGCGCCGATCATCCTGGCCCGGCAGGCTAGCGACGACGCCCTGCTCGAAGCAGTCATAGATTGGAAAACGGAAACGGCTTCGAGCCACTAATCTATCGATGCGATTGCGCAAATTATCTAATATTGATTAAAACCGAAAGGAAACACGGCAAGTGACTCACGGTGACCAGGAACAACCGAATCAACCAACATCCCAGCCTGACGCCAATGCGCCGGGATCTGCAGAGAAAAAGCAGAAAAATGAGGGTAAAAGTATCGAATCAACAGTAACTTCGCAATCGACGGAAGATACCCCGAAAACCACATCCAAAAAATCGTCAAAAACTGGCAAATCCGTCCGCAATAAAGGTACTAACTCCGAGGAAAAACGCCCCTTTCCTGTCCTGGCCGGCGTCGCGCTGCTGTTGGGCCTGGCGTTGGCAGCCGCCGGTTTCTGGCACTACCAACAATCACAACAGTTAGCGGATAGCGTCGACCAGTTGGCCGGGCGCCAAGCAACGTTCGATCAGCAACTGAAAACCCTTGGCGACCTCAAGTCCGATGTGAAAGACCTCCAGGAGCAGCAACAGTCATTACAAGCCCGAATCGAGCAAGGGGAAGAAAGCCAGCGTTCCATGCGGGTGTCCCTGGATCAGCTATCCAGCCAGGTGCAATCGTTAACCATCGCCAAGGGAAAACAGCCACTTTATTGGCGGGTGTCGGAAGTGGAATATCTATTAACAGTCGCTAATCGCCGGCTCACGCTGGAGCGGGACGTAAACACCGCCAAGGAAGCATTGCAGGACGCGGACAACCGCTTGCGTGCCATCGGCGATCCCGGCCTCATCCCCGTGCGGGACAAAATTTCCCAGGAACTGAACCGGCTGAACAGTGTGACCTTACCGGATATTCCGGGTATGGCCGCACAACTGGGCACGCTGGTGGACGACACCCAACAATTGCCGTTGCTGAGCCGAAATATGACCCTGGAACAGAACGACCAGCAACTGGAAGCGGATAAGGGCAATAAAGAGTACAGCGGATTTCGCCAGTTTGTAGGTACGGTGTGGGATGATCTGGTGGACGGGCTGTTCCGGGTGCAGCGCACCGACGAACCGGTCAAACCCTTGTTGCCCCCGAAAGCAAAACAATATCTGATGCAAAACCTGCGTCTGCAACTGGAACAAGCCCGCCTTGCCCTGTTGCAGTCCGATACAGCCATGTTCCGCAATAACCTGTCGGATGTCGAGCACTGGGTGGAACAATATTTCGATACCGAAGCGACTCCGGTGACCCATGTTCTGGACACGGTGCGGGAACTACAAACCCGCGATCTTACCCCTCAACTGCCCGACATTAGCGCATCATTACGGGAGTTGCGTGCCTGGATGGCAACCCAGGACCACCCGCCCCAGGCCTCGGCCGCTCAATCATCACAGGTCGCCGCTGCCCGGCCCGAGGTAACCACACCATGAGATGGCTTTTATTCACGCTGCTGACGATCACAGTGGTGGTGGTACTGACGTTGCTGGCGATGCAGGATCGCGGTTATGTGCTGATTAACATCCGGGGCTATACCATCGAATCTACCCTGGTGACCTGGCTGGTGCTGATCGGCCTGGCGTTTGTCGCTTTTTATTATGTCCTGCGGTTTTTCATCAATGTGTTCCATGCACCTCGTGGTATGAAACAATGGCGCCGGCAGCGCCGCCAGCATATTGCCAACCAAGGTTTGCTGGACGGCCTGGTGAAACTGGCGGAAGGAGACTGGAAGCACGCGGAAAAACAGGTGTTGCGTCATATCGATGACAGCCAGGTACCGCTGCTTCACTATCTGGCCGCTGCCCGGGCAGCCCATGAACTGAAACAATATGACCGGCGTGATCGCTATCTTAATTTGGCTGGCCAAAACGCGCCCACCACTGACGTTGGTGTCAAACTGACGCAGGCGGAGTTGCAGCTTAGTCAACACCACCAGGAACAGGCACTGGCAACTTTACGAACATTGCAGCAGGTTAATCCCCGTCATCCCACGGTGCTGAAAACCCTGGCGCGTCTTTATATTGATCTGGGGGACTGGAAAAATTTTGTGGACCTCATCCCCAGGTTACGAAAACTGAAACTCTATAATGACGAGGAACTGGATAAACTGGAACGCCACGCCTATCTGGAATTGCTCACCGGTGATCCCGATATCGACGCGAAGCAACTGGGGGAACTGTGGTATCGCGTACCGCAACGGGTACAGGCCAACCATGATGTGCTGATCAACTATATTCACCGGCTGCTGGCATTGAACAACAGCGATATTGCCGAACCGCTTATCCGCAACGCCTTAAAACAGCAATGGAACGACGAACTGGTGCGCTTGTATGGGATTATTGACGCGCCGGACGTGCGCTCGCAACTGGAACACGCCGAGCACTGGCTGCAACAAAAAGAACACGACGCCGTTCTATTGTTAACCCTGGGACGCCTTAGCCTGAAAAATCAGTTGTGGGGCAAGGCGCGTCATTACTTCGAAGCGAGTATTGGCGCCAATGGTCCGTTGGAAGCCTATCATGAGCTGGGCCGTTTACTGGATACGCTGGGTGAAAAAGATCTGGCCATGCAGTACTATCGCGACGGATTGGCAAAGGCGCCCCAGTGCGCGTATTCAGTGGTCACGAACGCCAGGCCATTGGAACTGGAACACCAGTCCAGCGACAGGCAGCGATTTATTGGTGTGCAATCCTGAGCACGGGTTCGAATTGCTCCGGCAATGTCAGTTGTTTAAGCGCTATGGTTCGCCGGTCACAGCGCAGGATGCCCCGCCGCTTAAGTTGCGCCATCAGGGTCGATACCGTCTGCCGGCAAACGCCGATCATGTCGGCGATGTCCTGATGAGTTAACTGAAGATCGATAACGATTTCGTCATTGCAGCGTCTGCCGTATAACACGCCCAGGCGTTGCAACAAACTGCTGAGCCGCGCAGCGGCGTCGTCACAGGTAACGTGCAACAGCATGTCCCCCAGGGTTCTCACTCTCAGTGTTAACTGTTCCATCGCCAACAATGCCAGCGACGGCATTGCGGTGACCAACTGGTTAAACGTGGTTTTGGAAATGGCGTAGACATCCGTTGCCGATAACGTTTGTGCATACAAGCCGTTGTCCGGCTGGTAGTCGTGCTCCGACAGGCCGAAGATATCACCGGGAAGACAAAACCACTGGATACATTCGTGTCCGGTGGCCGTCAGCCGGAACAGTTTCACCCGCCCCTCTAACACAATATAAACCACGTTATGGGTCTGGCTGGCCCGAAAAATATAAGCTTTCTTGCGAAAATGCAGTTGGGTGGCTGCCGATTCGATCGCCTGCCTTTGGTTCGCGTCCAACGACCCCAGGAAATTTACGGTAGTATTTCTACCCTGCATCGGTGGCCTTCCCTGCCGGTTGGTTCCCACTGTTGGTTATGGGGCTTGCACGTATAGCCGTAGGTGAATTTTCACGCTTTCCCATTCCTGTCGTTTATGCGACAGACTTCTAACCCCGCTCCACTAGAATAACGTTTTTATAGGTTTTGTCCATAACAATAACAACGACTGAAAAAAACCAAACCTGCAGGTTATTTATTCATCACCGCAATGGGTTAACGGTTTAACAATGGTTATCGGATGATATGGGGAGGGAGCGTTGTGTCGCACATTGAGCGCGTACGTGGTGAGGATCTGGTCATTCACAATTTGTGTTATTCCTATGGCGGAAATCTATCCATATTTGACCAGTTAAATCTCAACGTTAAACCCGGTGAGTTTCTCTCCATTATTGGCCCCTCCGGTTGCGGTAAAACCACCCTGTTGAATCTTTTGTCCGGTTTTTATCACCCAGAACAAGGTAGTGTGCGTCTGCGCGGTGAACCCATTGCGCCGGAAGATACGCACCTAGCATATGTGTTTCAGCATGCGACGTTATTTCCCTGGTTAAATGCCATCGAGAACGTTGAGTTCGGGCTGCGCATGAACGGTATGGAACCGGAGGAGCGCCGCGAGCGGGCGCTAAAGTATTTTCATCTGGTGGGTTTGAAAGGTTTTGAAGATTATCTGGTGTTGCGCTTGTCCGGCGGCATGCAGCAAAGGGTCTCCCTGGCCCGGTCACTGGCAATGGAACCCACATTATTGTTAATGGATGAACCATTCGGTGCGCTGGACGCCATCACCCGCGAAACCATGAATGATGAATTGTTACGCATCTGGGATGAACTGGGCCAGACCGTGATCTTTATTACCCATGACATTGACGAGGCGGTGTATTTGTCCGATCGCATTGTGGTGTGCGGCAGGCCACCGCATGGCATTTTTAAAATTATGGACAATGCCCTGCCCCGTCCCCGCAGCGGGCCTACCACGCGTACCACGGAATTGTTTTGGCAATACAAAAAGCAGTTAATTGAAGATATCGCAGTGGTTACTGCACAAAGTCCTCACGACGATGAGGAAATGCGTGAGCTGGATTTTGCGCGTCACGCAGAAGAAACGGCGTAAAGCTGTTTATCGCGCTGCCCACGGACCGTTCAGAGAGGGAGAAAAAATCATGTTCAGATGGTTGCCACCACTTATTACCGTTTTACTGCTAATTATTTCAACAGCCGGGACTGCCGGTGAAAAAATTAAAATCGGCTGGGTTTATGCCATGGCCAATGCGCCCATTCTGATTGCCAAGGAAAAAGGTTATTTCAAGGACCAGGGCCTGGATGTAGAAATCAAGGAATTCAAAAGCGGTCCGCTGGTTCACCAGGCGTTATCGGCGGGGGAACTGGATATGGCCTATATCGGCTCGCCGCCGGTTTACCACTGGTTTTCCCGGGGTTTGCACAGCCGTATTCTGGCCAAGGTCAATTACGGCCAGGCCGCGGTGATCAGCCGCAAGGATTCCGGTGTCAACAATCTCGGCGACCTGAAAGCCAAGAAAATGGCCGGCGTACGCAAAGGCAGTGGCATGGACGTCTTGTTACGCGGCTTCGTGTTGGGTGAAGAGGCCAAATTAGAGCCGGACCAGGACGTTGAAATCATTTCCATGCCCTCCGGCAACATGGATTCGGCCGTGGAACAAAACGTCGTTAACGCCGCTTTTATCTGGGAGCCCTTCACCTCCAAGTCGTTGATGCGTGGCAATACCCAGTTGATTTTTGACATGAACAAGGCGGTCCCGAAATACCCTTGGTATATCGTGATGGCCATGCCCGACACCTTGAAGAACAAACGCACTGCCGTGGTTAAAGTACTGCGTGCCCACAAAAAAGCCGTGGACTACCTTAACTCCAAGCCCAATGCCGGCAATGGCATTATCGCCAAGGCGTTCAAGCTGGGGACGGTGACCGACACCAAGGGTAAAAAACACCGCGGTGTCGAAGTGGTCGCCATGGCCCGCCAGCGCTTGGGCTGGGAATACGAACTAAAGCCGGACGATATCAATTTCATTCAGCGGTTGATGAACTACTCCTACAAACTGGGATACATAAAAAAACCCTTGAAGGCTGATGAGATCATCGACAGCAGTTTGATGCAGGAAGCCCTGGCGATGAAATAAAAAACCAACGGCCCCGGTGACGATCATCGGGGCCGTGCTTTTTTGGCGTCGGCGGTTCGAGCGTCAATCATTACCGGGTCGTTTATTAAATACTTACTAACAGTCATTGCACTAACCAACGTCGCTAGGAGGGGGTCGGCCGTGAGTGTTCCTGCCGCAAAAGTATCATCCACATCATCATCTGTATCGTCCACAATTGCCAATTCAACTTCCGCGATCAAACCAGCCAGGGTGTTGGAATTTATCCGCCGCAATGCATCATGGTCCTGGTTATCCATTCCTTCCCTGCTGCTCGCGTGGATCCTGATTGCAACCCAGTTTGAATCTTATATCCTGCCCCAGCCCTGGGAAGTACTTGATGAAGCCTGGAATGAAATGCTGTTTCCCACCCAGGAAGAATTCATGGATGACGATGGTAATATCATCAAGATTCCGGAAGACGAGCGGGTTACGACCTGGAAGTTACTCAAGCAGGGCGAGTTTGTCGCCGCAGTGCAGTTTCTGTTTCGCGGTGAAATCTGGCCGCACGTGGGCTGGAGCCTGCTGGAAGAGGTGGGTGGTTTCGGTGCGGCGATATTCTTTTCGCTGTTGTTCGGCTTTCTCGCCGGTTTCTTTAAGGGATTTCGTGAATACATTGTTCCGCTAAACGGGTTGTTCATGGCGATTCCGCCCATCGCCTGGGCGCCGCTAATGGTGATTATTTTCGGCTTGGGTTATACCACCATCGTGATCGTCATATTCATTTCGGCGGTGAATCCCATGATACTCACCATCATGGAGGGCGTATTACAGATACAGGGACAGGAGGTGCGCGCGGCGCGCATTCTCGGGGCGCGCCGGTGGCAGTTGTTCCTGTATGTTTATCTGCCCGCCAGCCTTCCCTTTGTCACTGCGGCGTTGCGTATCGGCTTTAGCCAGGCGTGGCGGGCGCTGGTGGCGGCGGAAATGATCGGTGCTTCGGTAGGCTTGGGCTATATGGTGCAAACCGCCGGTGAAGTGGGCAACTCACGACTGGTGCTATTGGGTATCGCCATGATTGGTTTGTTCTCCTACCTGTTTGAAAGGGTGCTGTTCCGGCCCATTGAAAAGCGCTACGAAGTCTGGCGCCTGACTTAAAAAGATTTCAACGCAAAGGCGCAAAGGTTGCAGCCTTTTACCAAGAGCAATTATCTGGGGCGCGGCGATAGGGGTGTTCATTGTTTTTATTGTCTCTGTCTCTGCGCCCTGGCGTCTTTGCGTTAAAAAATAACATTGCTTCAGTCTGTCACGGAGAGGTCTACATGAAAAAACTGTCGGAACAGGAATTACAACAAAAACTCGGCGATTATATTGCGCCCAAGGGTCTGTATGCCAAAACCAAGGACATGTCATTTGTTGGCAAGGTAACCTGCCACATTGAAAAACTGGAAGCGGGCAGTTGGCAGGAAGTGATTCTTGACTACGAAGTGGGCGCATCCGGTATCGCCGACGGTGCCTGGCTCAAAGCCACGTTTAAGTTCTATTCCGACTGGGCATTGTTCCAGACCAGTAATCCATCAGGGGCTAACTATGTGTCCGCTGAGTATCAGGCAGGTCCATTGGCGCAGGGTCAAAGTCCGGCCACGGTACAGTCTCTGAAAGTTCGTTTTGATCAAAAAGGTCACGAGCGGCCGTTTCAAAAAGCGGTGATCGTGGATACCGTGGACGGATTTTTGAAACCCGGTGACCATATTATTATCCGCCTGGGCGACCGGCGGTTCGGGGGTCCCGGCACCCGTATCCAGACCTTTGTCGAAAAGGATTTCCGCTTCCGGTGTTATGTCGATCCGCTGGGTACGTCGCGGTTTTGCGCCATCCCCGGCGATATTGTGTTTGATGTTGTGCCCGGCGCGCCGGCCAAATTGATGATGGTTGCGCCGCGCGTGGCGCGTAGCGGCGAAAAAGTAACGTTGCGGGTGCGCGCCGAGGATAATTGGGGCAACACCTGCTGGAACACCGGTGGTGACGAAGTGACAATCACGGCGCTGATCGGTAACGACACGGTTTACGAAAACAGCGTGCGTCTGGCGGCCGATGGCTGGGCCGTCGCCAGTATTATTGATCTGCCCACCCATCACAGCGGCGAACTGCAAATCCGCGCCGCGCTGCCTGGTCACCCGGCGGTGCCCGAAGCCCGGTACTATATCCAGTTTGATACCGACTTGCCGTTTGCCCGCAGTTATTTCGGCGACCTGCATGTGCATTCGGACGATACCGTGGGCACCAATAACACCACCTACAATTTAACCTATGGTCGCGATGTGGCGGGGCTCGACGTGCTGGGTTACACCGCCAATGATTTTCAGATTACCAAACAACGTTGGAATGCCGCTGTAGAGTTGATCAACGAACTGAACAAAGACGACGAATTTGTCTGTTACCCCGGCACCGAATGGTGCGGCAATTCCTGCGCCGGCGGTGATCATAACGTAGTGTTTCTGCACGATGGTACGCCGGAGTTCCCGTTTGATAAGGATGGCAACGTGTGCAGATCTTTTGAGTGGAACGAAGACATGACCGGCGACCAAATTGAACCCGGTGCCTGGCCGTTGGAAGAACTGTGGGCCACATATATTGATAATCCCGAAGGTCATTTACTCATGCCCCACGTGGGCGGCCGGCGCTGCAATATGGACTGGCATCATCCTGTGCTGGAGCGACTGGTGGAAATCGAATCGGCCTGGGGTCATTTCCCCTGGCTGTATGAAGATGTGATGCGCCGGGGTTACAAACTGGGCGCATCGGCCAACGGTGACGAACACCGGGGCCGCTGCGGTGGCGGTGTACCCGGCACGGCGGTGTTCGGCACTAAAGGGGGTGTGACCGGCATAATCGCCTCCAAGCTGGACCGGCGAACCATAGGCGAAGCGCTGCGGGCGCGCCACACCTGGGCCACCACCGGCGAACGCCTGGTGGGACTAACCCGTTGCGGCAAATATATTCAGGGCGACGAATTTGACTGTACCGGCAGCGCCGAAATCCAGTACCGTTTTCTCGGTGATGCCGGCTGGGACGAAATCGCCGCGTATGACCACAGCGGTTGTTTCTGGCATCGCAATTTGCAGGAGGAATACGGTTACTCCGATCGGCGCATCCGGTTGCGCTGGGGCGGCGCCCGCATCAAGGATCGCTACCGCTGGGCGGACTGGAAAGGCAGCATCACCATTACCAATGGTATTGTGAACAGTTTCAGCGCTCAAGGATTTGAACACGATGAAGAAACCTGCGGCCGGGTTTCACCCACATCGATCCAGTTTCGTTCCGATACTTACGGTGACGCCGATGCCATTGAACTGGACGTCAGCAACCTGGAACACTGCACCATTTGCGTGGAAGGTACTATCGATGGTTATGTCAAAGTGGGTAACCCGCTGGAGGGTAATCCCTTTGTGCATTGTCCGGCGTTCAGTTGGGAAATCACCGGCAAGGAGCTATTGGCAGGCGGTGCCCTGCGCAAAGAACTGGGCGGTACGGAACTGTTTTTGGCGCTGGAGCGATTGAGTGACATGTCCATGCCCCGCGATGTGTCAGGGGTTATCGACGTTGATCCTCATAACGGGCCTCACGGTTTCCGGCCGGTTTACCTGGCAGCGCGACAGGTGGACGACGGCAAGGTCTGGACCTCGGCTATGTTTATCAGTTTCAAGTGAGGTTCGCCGCGGCGCGGCTTAATCCATGTGAGGCGTAAATTTCCGTTACCTCGTCGCTATCCAGAAAATCCATAAACCGCTCACCCCAGCGGCCGCCCTGGTTAACGGTGCCGGCATAAAAGACAGTAGTGACGTTGGCCGCTCCAGGCTGCGGCGCCGATCGGGTTCCCCCCAACGGAATAAAATCAAAATCATCGGGGAAGATACGCGTATAGCGCAGCGCCAGATGATAATACACCATAGCTACATCCGCTTTGTTATCGAACAGCGCCTGCGGCGCTTCACGGTGATGGATACGGTCGCCGAAGATCATCGCCGGCGCGGGGCTGGCTATTTTGTTATCCAGGGCTTGTGGATCAATCCCGTGTTCCCGCAGCAATCCCACCATGGTCTGGTAATACACCAGGTAACTGGCGGTTTCGTTCTGGGGGTTGGATAAAAACAACCGCACATCGTCGCGTAGCAGGTCAGCGATTCCAGCAATGGATTTGGGATTGTGCTTGCGGATCAACAGGACGTTGCACCGGCTTTGCATGAAAGGCCGGCAGTCGTCGACGAAACCGTTTCCCCGCAGTTGTTCCATGACGGGCAGCGGACTGATAAACAAATCGGGTTGGCGAGAAAGCCGCAGGTTGCCGACATTGACAGCACCGGTTTTAAGCGCGCTAACCAGCATGTTGGGCGGCGTGGTGGCGTAAAAAACGTCGGTAACTTCCGGGTATTTTTGTACAAAAAGCTCCGCCGTTGCCCGTAGCGCCATGTGGTGATTGCCGTCAGAAAACACGGCGAGTTCCGCCCGTAGCGGATCACCATGAAAATCCAGGCAAATATTGGATGCCGGCAGGTGTAACTGCTGCTCATCGGTTGCAGAAATGGCCTGTTCCCGTGGCCAGGGCAGCATGGTTTCCATATGCTGAGCATAATTAAATGTTCCCATAAAAACAATTTTTACGGAAAAACGATGGTTAACGGTGGGTGAACACGTTATGTTAGAAAGAGGCAATGACTCGCCGGGTCATTTGCTCTAACCAGGGAAGTCGAAGTAGAGGTGTACGCTAAAGTTAAGGAGACTGTCATTTTGTATGGATTGTTAATCATCAAGCGGTCAAAGATGCTGTCCCGATTGATTCTCACTGTTTTGCTTGGCGCGCCGGTGATGACCATTCAGGCAGCCGACCATCATATGCGATGCGGTACCAAGCTGGTTTCCATTGGCGATACCAAGGCGGAAGTTCTGCTGGCCTGTGGTGAACCGCTGCTGAAGGAAACCATCGCCGTTCAGCAAGAAACGGAACATTCCGAGTTTCATGCCGAAAATTATCCCTTGTTGGTGAAGCATGGTCTCATTAAGCGCGACGGGAGCGTGTCCGCCGGCAGTGAATCATCCATTGCCTTTCCCATTGACCAATGGACTTACAATATAGGCGCCGGGAAGTTTTTACGCATCCTGATTTTCCAGGGCGGCAGGCTGGCGGTCATCGAGAACGGCGACCGGATGTAGTGGCTTTTGCCATGATTTTGTACCATTAAATCCGCTTATTCGTTGCGCCCCGCCGTTCAAGGCGAAGTACATAACGGGCGGCTATTGGTTGGCTGGTTTCGGATCTTGGAATTCAAACGCGTCGGAGTAATAGTGGTCCATGGGCATGCCACACTGGGCGAACACCTCCTGACCGGCGTAGACCATGGCCGGCGGCCCGCTGGCGTAGATCTCGTAGCCGGAAAGATCCGGAAAATCCGCGACAATGGCTTCATGGACCAGGCCCGTGCGAATGGCGGGGTCATCGCCGGGTTGGGGATCGGAAAGCACGGGAATATAGTGGATGTGGCTGAAGTCTTTTGCCCATACCTGCGCGTGTTCGTGCATGTAAAGATCCCGCTGTGCGCGGGCACCCCAATACAGGTACATGGGCCGTGCCATATTGTGCATAATGGTGTATTCAATAATGCTTTTCACCGGCGCAAAGCCGGTACCGCCGGCCATAAATATGATCGGCAGGTCGGAATCTTCGCGCAGGTAAAACTGGCCGCGCGGTCCTTCCACCCGCAAAATGGTTTTTTCCTGCAACTCATCAAATACATAACCGGTAAAGTCACCACCCTCGATATGCCGGATATGCAGTTCCAGGATTTGCTTGCCGTAAGGCGCATTGGCCAGGGAAAAACTGCGGCGGCGCCCGTCAGGCAACAAAATATCAATATATTGCCCGGCATGAAACGCAAAGGTCTCCATCACCGGCACTTTCAATTCCAGCAGCATCACGTCGTGGCACAGTTGTTTTTTCGCGATGACGCGGCAGGGCAGTTTTTTCACCACGATTTCACCTTCCGCCGGCAACACGCTGGCCTCGACCACCAGGTCCGACCGTGGCTGCGCCTGGCACAATAACGTCGCGCCCCGCTGCTTTTCGTCCTCGGTCAGTGACAGTTCCTGTTCGGCAGGGTATTCAATATCACCTTCGACGAGCAGGCTTTTACAGGTACCGCACCGGCCGCTGCGGCAACCATAGGGCAGATTGATGCCCTGGCGCAGCGCCGCCGTCAATACGGACTCGTTTTCCTCCACGGTAAATTCCGTGTTGTCGGGCTTTAAGGTGACGCGATAACTCATTTAATATGTTTTAGGTTTGGAATCGTAAGAAGCCTGTGGTTAGGATGGGCCGTTCGGCAAAACCTGAAGGCGGTTATTTACACTACACATAAACCGGTCATGGTCTGATCGTTGTTATCTGCCCTTTTCACGAAAAACGGTCTTTGTTTGTTTCAGTATTCATGGTCCTTTAAACTAATGCTTCGGCCCGTGGACAGGATTTTTAAAGGGCTGATGTGTCATCCACTAATATTTATTAATTCTATCTATTGTATTTTAACTCTGACGTTTTCTGCGTGCTTTTGTTTTATCGTCATTATGCGGGATAGCAACACCGGGAATAAACCATGGAAAAAGTATGTATAAGCGGTTTTGGTGATATCGGCCAGCGAGTCGCCCGCCACTTGCGGCAACAGACCCATGCATCGGACCACGGGCTGGACATTTACGGACTGACACGCCGCACCGAACTGCGTGACCGCCTGCAGGCAATGGGAATTATCCCCGTGATTGCCGATCTTGATGATCCGGCGTCGTTGAATACATTACCTACCAGGGATTCCATCATGTTTCATTTGGCGCCGCCACCGGCCACCGGTCAACAGGATACCCGGTTTCGCAACCTGCTACAGGCGTGCGAGCACGACGGGATGCCGGCGAAAATTATCCTGTTGAGCACCACGGCGGTGTATGGCGATTGCCAGGGCCAATGGGTTGATGAAACCGCACCGGTCAAGCCACAAACCGATCGCGGCAAACGCAGGCTGGATGCCGAAACCGCCTTGCACCAGTGGGCAGCGCCACACAATGTTAACTATGCCATCCTCAGGGTTTCCGGCATTTACGGAGCGGGCCGTTTACCGCTGGAGCGCCTGCGCCAGGGACTGCCCATATTACGGGAAGACCAGGCGCCGTTCAGCAACCGTATTCACCAGGATGATCTGGCCATGGTATGCGTAGCCGCCGCACAAAGAGCACCCAACGGCGCCATTTATAATGTGTGCGACGGCCAGCCCAGCACCATGTCCCACTACTTCAAGTTGGTGGCGCAGGCGGCGGGGTTACCCCTGCCACCGGAAGTGGACCGCGAACAGGCGCAACAGGTATTGAGCGCGGGCATGTTGTCTTATTTAAGTGAGTCGCGCCGGTTGCGCAATGACAAGATGCTGCGCGAATTAGAGGTAACGTTACAGTATCCGGACCTGGCCGCCGGCCTGGGGGCCATGGATTGGAGTTCCGCCGGCTAACGCGAAGCGTAGTAACGTTCGGCGATTTGCTGGATTAACTGGCGCGCCAGTTTGGCTTTGGACGTTTTTGGCAATGATTGTTCGCCGCCCTGCCAGTAAACCGTGACTTCATTGTCTTCACTGTCAAAGCCGATATCCTGGCGGCTGACGTCATTGGCCACCATCATGTTCAATGACTTCTGGTTCAGTTTCTGGATGGCGTATTGGTCAATGTCCCGGGTTTCCGCCGCAAAGCCCACGGTAAACAGCTGTGGATAACGCGATACCACTTCGTGAAGAATGTCGGTGGTGCGCTCCAGTTGCAGCGTCAATGCCGGTTGGTCCTTTTTGATTTTATGTTCGGCGGATTGGGCCACACGATAATCAGACACGGCTGCAGCGGCGATAAAAATATCCGCCTCGCTAATTTCGTTCATGACCGCCTCAAGCATCTGTTGCGCGGTTTGCACATCGATGCGTTTAACTTTATGCGGTGTCGGCAGTGACACCGGCCCGCTGATTAATAGACACCGCGCATCCGCTTCCGCCGCCGCCTGCGCCAACGCAAATCCCATGCGCCCGGAACTGCGGTTACTGAGATAGCGTACCGGATCAATGGGTTCCCGCGTCGGGCCCGCGGTCAACACCACTTTCAGGCCGGCCAGTGCGCCACTATGGAAAAAAGCGGCAACGCGCTCGCCCAAATCCGGGGGCTCCAGCATTCTGCCGGGACCGGTTTCACCACAGGCCTGATCCCCTTCCGCGGGTCCAAGCACATGTATGCCCCGCTGTTTCAATAATTGAATGTTTTCCTGCGTGGCGGCGTCCTGCCACATTTGTTGGTTCATGGCGGGTGCTACTGCCAGCGGACTGGCAGTGGCCAGGCACACGGCACTTAACAAATCATCGGCGCGGCCCTGCGCCAGCCGGGCAATGACATTGGCGCTTGCCGGGGCAACAATGACTGCGTCAGCCCAGCGCGCCAGCTCGATATGGCCCATGGCGGCTTCCGCCTTTTCATCCAGCAAGTCGCGGTGAACCGGATTCCCGCTGAGCGCCTGAAAGGTCATGGGACTGACGAATTCCGTGGCGGCACGCGTCATGACCACGCTGACCTTTGCGCCGGCGTCGCGCAACAGCCGAACCAGTTCGCAGGCCTTATAAGCGGCAATACTACCAGTTATTCCGAGTAATATTTGTTTGTTGGCCAGTTGTTTCATTTTCTACAATGGTTACCCCGTTGACCCGGAACGCTTATGTACCGAGTTGAAGTGTCTATTTTAGACAATTTACGGCCAAAATATTAGGCGAATCTGGCGCAGATTGGATCAACGGCGTTCATAACAACAAAAATGACCGGTAACAACCGGTTAACCAACGGAGGGATATGCCATGGGAATTGCCGACTGGCCCGCCCATGAACGGCCGCGGGAAAAAATGTTACTGCGCGGTGCCGCCGCGCTGTCGGACGCGGAGCTGCTGGCGATATTTTTGCGCACCGGCGTTAAGGGTAAAACCGCCGTCGACCTGGCGCGGGAATTGTTAATTCGCTTCGGCAGCCTGCGCGGCCTGCTGGATGCGGACCGCCGGCAGTTTTGTGATTCACCCGGGCTGGGGGAAGCGAAATACATTCAATTACAGGCAACGGTGGAAATGAGCCGCCGTTACCTAGCCGAACAAATGCAGCGCGGTGACGCCCTGCAAAATCCCGATGATACCCGGCAATATCTCATGGCGCGCATGCGCGATCATCACCAGGAAGTGTTTGCCTGTCTTTATCTGGACAACCGCCACCGCGTGATCAGTTTTGATGAAATGTTCCACGGTACCATTAACATGGCCAGCGTGCATCCCCGCGAAATCGTACGCCGCGCGTTGAAGCACAACGCCAGCGCAGTGATTTTCACCCACAATCACCCTTCCGGCGTCGCTGAACCCAGCCACGCCGACCGTGACCTGACAACACAATTGCAAAAAGCCCTGGCGCTGGTGGAAGTGCGGGTACTGGATCACGTGGTGGTGGGTGACGGGACGTCGGTGTCCTTTGCCGAACGGGGTTACCTGTAATTCGCTACGAAGCGCTGGTTTCGTTAACTGGCTTGGGGAAGAGTTCTTTACCTTTACAATATTGATCAATTTTCCGAGTCGAAACCATTAACACATTTCGTTTTACTGTTGAGTGGTGTTCTTCTAAAAAAGCTGAGTGCCCGCGCTGCCATTAATAAAGTGTCGGGCAGCATATTGACCTACATACTCTCATACTCTGTGAATCAGGAGACCCCGAACATGAAATTGTTTAATTTCGCTTTATTGGCATCAATACTGGCTGGCTTTTTAATCACGCCGATGGCGATGGCCGAAGCCAGTTCACCCGCAGAAATTATGGCGGCGTGTAAAAAAGAAGCCAAGGACAATGAAATTGCCGATGAAGATCTGCAAAACTATGTGCGCGGATGCATGGAAGACAGTGGCATTGATGCCGCCGACGTCGATAATTTACTGCAACAAACCACGCCTGCCCCGGCAGCGGATGAGGGCGAACGCAGCTAATATCGCCGCAACTGTCAATCCCCGAGGCGCTCCCCAACGCCTCAGGGAGCGACCACCCACATTCCACCGGGACCGATCGAGTCTAGGTTCTCAATAACGGCGCAATCGCGTGCTCAATAATTTCACGCCGATCCGTTTGGGGTGGGTAAGCCGCATAAACCTTGCGTTTTATGGTGGGCGCATCTTCCACGACGTGCAGGGTCCCTTTTTCCAGATCTTCGGCGACCATGGATTCCGCCAGGTAGGCACTGCCGCCACGTTCGAGGATATATTGGTGCGCCAGCCGTCCCAGTTGTACATGTACCCGTGGTGGCGCCATGTCCTGAAAATGTTGCGCATGGGACAGTGAAAATGAAGTACCCCAGTCAACCAGCACGTAATCCCGATTAACTATTTCCTTCGCGCCGAGCCCCGGCGTTGTGGTTACCAGGATCAGCACTATATTAGCCACTTCTTCAACGACCAGTTCAGTCATCTGCAGCGACTCGAATAAAAATGCCAGGTCCAGCGTGTTGTCCAGCATACGCCGCACCAGGACTTCCGCGCTATTCACTTCCGCGTGAACCGCGATGTTGGGATTACCGGCAATCAGGTTATTGAGCCAGGACTGTAACAGGATATCCCACAGGCTGGGGACACCACCGACCGCCAGCGGAATGTGATCACGGTCGATGACGGATATATCCTGCTGGGCGCGACTCCAGGTGGTTAAAATGGTTTCGGCGTACTTGAGCAGTTTTTTACCGGCGGGGGTCAGTTCGATGTTGTTACGCGTTCGGGTAAACAACTGCACGCCCACGGTTTGTTCCAGCAGCCGGATCCGGGCGCTGACCGCGGATTGCGTTAAAAACAGGTTATCCGCTGCCTGACCGAAATGCCGGGTACGGTGTACTTCGAGAAACGTTTTTAATAATCCAATGTCCATCCTTGCCTATTCCCCCTAACTGAGGAATTGACTATATACATCGAAGCCGCGGTATTTACTATCTATTTGTATGCCTCTAATTTTTTGTTAGTAAAATCAACAAGAAAATCTTGATAACATTGCTCGTGGTTTGTGCAATAAACGGGTCGGTGCAACGGGGCGCAACACCTCGGCGACTGGTGCTGCGGCCTTGCCGTTGGCGAAAAAAGCTGTCCGGCCCCATCCAGGCAGTTAATGCATGGCATGGGGCGCCGCGATTATCACAAAGATAGGTTCCATATTTGCATAGCACTGCATTGGTTCATAACCATCGAACCCATATAAATATTGCAGTAAACGTGATAATAGCGGTCACTCATGAATTAACGGCGGTCAATCAGCGTTTTGTTGACTTAATTTGGAGAATCCCAATGAAGTATCCAATAAAAAATACAATCGTTATTTTAGTGTTGATAGTTCTAACGGCATGTGCATCGAACGGAGGTTTTTATCCGGGCGGTGGCCGGGGCGCGCAGCAGCGTGCGATGATGGAACTGGATTTCCTTGAAGACACTACCGTCAACGAAACAGAACCGCCAAAAAACGCCCTATTGAAACTGGAGGCCAAGGCCCATCTTTCCCAGGTACGCAGGATCTGCAAGGACAATAATAATCAATACCTGTTAACCGCGGGCAGGGACAAAACACTGAGGTTATGGGATAGAAATAACGGGGAGCTGTTGAACATCTACCGGGTGCCGGCCGGCCGTGGAAAAGACGGGCAAATGTTTGCGTGCGCCATTTCACCGGACGGCAACACCATTTACGGGGCCGGCTGGACAGGTTGGGACTGGAACAAATCCGCGTCCATCTATGTGTTTGACCGGGTGTCAGGCGCGATGAAAACCCGTGTAAAGGGAATTGACCAGGTAATCATTGACCTGGATATATCCAAAGACGGACGCTATCTGGCGGCTGGACTGGCCAACAGCGGCGGTATCCGCGTCTGGTCTATTGCGGACAACTACCGCCTTGTCGCGGAGGACAAAAAGTATAACGACAAAGTGTCTTCAGTAACGTTCGACCACAAAGGCAGAATCGCGGCCACATCGTTTGATGGTTTTTTACGTTTGTATGATGCGCAATTTACATTGATCCAGAAAAAGGAATACCAGGACGGTACCCGACTGCGGCACGCGGATTTCTCACCCGACGATTCCAAGATCGCGCTGGTTTTCTTTGACAGCATGAGTGTCACTATTGTTGACGGCACCAACCTAAAGCCGCTGTATCATGCCGATACATCCAACCTGGAACAATGGTTTTTTAACAGCGTTGTCTGGTCGCTGGACGGGCAGTATTTGTACAGTGGCGGTGCCGCTCGCAACGGCAACAAAAAGCGCGTGATCCGCCGCTGGGATCAACAGGGCAAAGGCCCCTATCGAGATTTTCAAACCACCGCGCTGCCGGTGATGTCCATAGTTGCCCTTGACCATGATGAGATCGCTTATGTTTCCATGGATCCGATTATTCAGGTACTGAATAAATTTGGTAAACCTGAATTTACCATCGGCGGTGATAAGGCTGATTACCGGGGCTTGCCCAATCTAAGGGTTTCCAATGACGGCAAAAAAGTGCAGTTCGGTTATCGTTTTTTTCACGAACCGGCAAATATCCGCTTTGATTTAACCCAGGGTAAAGTGCTTTTCAACCAGGGTACCTCGGGCATGTCACTGGCGACCCGCAGAACACCGGACATTAAAGTGAAGCGCTGGAAGCGCATGTTCAATCCTATCTATCGTAACAGTCCACTGGTTAGCAATCCTTACGATCGATCGCGGGCCGTTGCCATTAAGCCTGATGAGTCTGGTTTCGTGCTGGCGCTGACCCATACGGTGCGTATGTTTGACAGTGACGGCAACCAGCTATGGCGAGTTAATAACCCCGCAGTGGCTTGGAACGCCAATATAAGCGGCAATGGCGAAGTTGTAGTCATTCCCTATGCCGACGGAACAATCCGCTGGTACCGCGTGGATGACGGTAAAGAACTGCTGACATTCTTTCCGTTTAACCATGCCAAGGAGTGGATCGCGTGGACTCCCCACGGCTTTTTCGACGCATCACCGGGGGCTGCCAAGCATATCGGGTTTTTACTCAACCACGGCCAGGACAAGGCGCCATCGTATATAAACATCGATCAACTTTACGATTATTTTTACCGGCCTGACCTGGTGGCCAAGGCACTGGACAAAGGGGCGCAACAGGAGCTGGACACGGCGATGGCTAACGTGGATATCGACAAGATATTGTACGGTGGATTACCGCCGCAAATCACGTTGCTGGGCGTGCGGGATGACAAAGTCACTAAAGACGGCGAATTGCCCCTCAAGGTCTGTATTAAAAACCAGGGCGGCGGCGTCGGCAAAGTGATTTACCGGGTTAATAATCTGACCCTGGGTGTCGAGGATATTTCAAGCCGGGCGCTGGTGCGTAACGAAAAAGCACTGGAAGCCAAGTGCGACCAGGTGTTAAACAACACGCTGGCGCTGGAACCGGGGGTTAATAAAATCAGTATATCGGCTTTCAATAAAGACAATACGATCGAGTCCAGACACGCCCTGGCGAGTGTTACCTTCAATGGCAAGCCCACCGGCAAACCGAATTTGCATGTGATTGCGGTGGGTATCAATGACTACCGGGATTCGGCATTGCATTTGAAGTACTCGGTGCCGGACGCCAATGCGTTTGTCGGCGCCATCGAAAAAAGCGCCAAAGGATTGTTCAAAAATATTGTTGTCCATAAAGTGTTGAATGGCGATGCCACCATTAAATCGCTGGCCAATGTTTTCAAACAGGTTGCCGGCAGCGTCAAAGGCGACGACGTATTTGTGTTTTATGTCGCCGCGCATGGCATAACGTTGAACGGCCGTTATTACATTGTTCCCCAGGACCTGGTTTTCCAGAATGAAAACAGCGTTATCCAGCACGGATTAAACCAGGATCTGTTGCAAAAATGGCTGGCCAGTGTTCCCGCCAAAAAAAGCGTGGTGTTTCTGGATACCTGTAACAGCGGTGCGTTTACCACCGTGGCTTCACGGGGCCTGGCGGAAAAAACCGCGATTAACAAGCTTATGCGGGCAACCGGCAGGGTAACCATCGCTGCATCGGCGGGCAACCAGGAAGCGCTGGAAGGGTACCAGGGGCACGGCGTGTTTACCTACGTGCTGCTACAGGCGTTTTCAGGTGTCGCTGATAGCAAGGGCAACGGCGATGGCCAGATTACCGTGAATGAACTGGCGGAGTTCGTGGGCGACCAGGTCCCCATGATAACCAAGCAGAAATGGGGCAAAGAGCAGTTTCCCATGCAGTCGTTACAGGGCCGGTCGTTTCCCATTGGATTTGCGAAATAGAGAATTAGATATGCCGCTTTTTTTGCACTAATCAGTGACAAAATCGGGGCATCGACATCAGATAACGCGACCGCGTTAACATTGAAAGCCGTCGCGGAAGATGAACAGAAAAAATGAGGAGATTACAACGAGCTATTTGTTGACGATGTTGTTCAATTGACTGAGCATGTCTTCCAGCTCTTTGTCTACTTTTTCAAGGTCACTATTGGTTTTTGCATCCTGCTCAAGGGGACGCTTGACTTTGGTTTTGCCGCCGTTTAACCAGCGAAAGCCAATAACGCTGATGTTGTCGGAATGGGGATAACTGGCTTCTTCGGCATCACTGGAAAGGTCTTCAATGGCATCACCCAGGTTTTGCTGTTTCAGGCCTCGCACGATGTCCTGGTCCGATAACGGTGACCAAAGGCCGTCGGAACACAATAAAATCACGTCGTTTTTTTGCAGGGGAAACGCCGGCGCAATCTGCGGTTGCGGGCGATGAGTCTCCGAACCGATGCAGCGGGTCAAAAGATTTTTATCGGGGTGAGAGCGCTTTTCTTTTTCCGAGATGACGCCTTTTTGGAAAAGCTCTTCGACGCGGGAATGATCCTGGGTGCGCTTGATAACCTTGCCCTCGCGAATAACATATAACCGGCTGTCGCCCACGTGTGCCCAATGGGCGAAACCATCCTGGATAATACATAGAACACAGGTTGATTTGGCCTGCAAGGGTGGATCACAGGAAGCGGCCAGGTCCAGGATTTCCCGCTGGGTACGCAGGATCACATGTTTCAGAAAATTGCCCGGATTGCGGATGGGTTTGTCGGCGTTGTTAAAATGGCGAAACGCACAGTCAACAACCGTTTCCGCAGCCACGTCGCCACCGGCATGACCGCCCAGTCCATCGGCCAGCACCAATAATACCGCATCCGGGGTTTCCACCACCCCAATACGGTCCTGGTTGCTTTTACGGTTGCCCAGATGGTTGGTTTTGCTGACATCGTATTTCATGGCGCATTTTATCCCGCTTTACCCAGCGACCAGCGCTTGATGAGACCGGAAAAAAAGCCGCCGGCTTCGGGGCCGCCTGCTTTGTTGAACGCCTCCATGAATTCCTCAATGCTTTGCGGTCGCAGCAGGGCGTCGACTTCCATGGCCCAATCGATGGCCTCCAGCAGAGACGGCGAATATTTGCGTTTAAAGGCCACCGTGGCCGGTTTCATCTTGTCCTTTTCCTGGCGGTCGGTGGCTTTGGGGGGAGGCGAACCTTCCATACAGGTACGGATGGTGGCGGCGATGGCGTAAATATCCGTCCATGGGCCGCAATACCCTTTCGGGTCGTGCTGCTCCACGGGGGAGAAACCTGGCGTAATCACCGGCCGGGGCTGCAGGGTGCGGCTCATGTTTTTGCGGATCACCGCGCCGAAGTCCAGCAATATGGGATTGCCGTCCTGCTGGATTAAGATGTTGCCCGGCTTGATATCCAGGTGCAGTAAATTATTGGCGTGGACCACGCGCAGGCCGTCGATGAGCGGCGGGAAAATGGTGCGTATTGCCGTTTCCCCCAGGCCGCCGCTGCACTGGGTGATGATATTTTGCAGGTTTTCGCCGGGACGATAGTCCATGACGATATACACGGTATTAAACGCGTCAAAAGAATCGGTAATGTGTACAATATTGGGGTGGGTGAGTTTTTTCAGGGCACTGACTTCCAGCAAGAATAATTGCCGCCCTTCGTTGAGCGTTGAAATGCACTCGTCGGCCCGGGGAACCACGTTAAGGTTTGCTTCCCGAGTGGCGAGTTTATTGGGAAGATATTCCTTGATGACCACGGTCTGATTGCTGCGCTGGTCTTGAGCCAGATAGACGATACCAAATCCGCCCGCGCTCAGCGTATTGCTGATCCGGTAATGGCTCAATGGCGTGCCGGGAGGCAGCTGATTGTTTTGTACTGTCATGTGGCTCTATGCTACAGTGATAACCATATACGCATCAGTGAGTTAGCTTAACTGTCCCAATCGCAGCAGAAATTTTCTTAGCAAGAGGTTAATGTCATGGTTCGCAGTATGACGGCGTTTGCCCGCCAGACGAGGGAAAATGCGCAGGGCGCACTTACCTGGGAATTAAAATCGGTCAATCACCGGTTTTCTGAAGTTAGTTTGCGCCTCCCCGAGGAGCTGCGGCCTCTGGAATCGCGGATTCGGGAACGGATTGCCCAGGTGACCAAGCGGGGCAAAATCGATGCAAACCTGCGTTACCAGCCACCGGCGGTGCAGCAGGCCGGACTGGAGATCGACCAGCCGCTGATCAAGGTGTTGGCGGCCGCCAGCCAGGATGTGGCGGATGTTTTACCGGAGGTCGGTCCGTTGCGCATGGTGGATGTGCTCAAATGGCCCGGCGTGCTCAAGGCGCCGGAAATCGATATGGAGCAACTGTCCCATTCCACGCTGTCACTGCTGGATGATGCGCTTTCGGAACTCACCGAATCCCGGGAGCGCGAAGGTGAAAAGCTCCGGCAAATGCTGTTGGACCGGTGCGATGCCATGGCTATAGAAGTGGCCAAGGTGCAACAATGTATTCCGGTGGCTATCGAGGCCATGCGCCAGCGCATCAAGGACAAGCTGGCCGAATGGCAGGCCGAACTGGACCAGACGCGCCTGGAACAGGAAGTGGTGTTCCTGTGTAACAAATCCGATGTGGCCGAGGAAATGGACCGGCTGCAGGCCCATGTGCAGGAAGTGAAGCGCGTCCTGGACGAGGACAAGCCCATTGGCCGGCGCCTGGATTTTCTTATGCAGGAACTCAACCGCGAAGCCAATACGTTAAGCGCCAAGTCGCCGGATACGGAAATGACCCGGGCGTCGGTGGAGCTCAAGGTGCTTGTTGAGCAAATGCGTGAGCAGGTACAAAATATTGAATAACGACATTAAGGATAATTAAACGGCCGTTATGAACAGTGAGGTATCCACACCCGTCCTAACCGGTTCACTTTATATCGTTGCAGCACCTTCGGGCGCCGGTAAAACCAGCTTGGTCAAAGCCCTGTTGGAGCAGACTCCGGATATGACGGTATCCGTGTCCCATACTACGCGCCAGCCCCGTCCCGGCGAGGTCCACGGCGAACACTATTATTTTGTGGACAAGGCCACCTTTGAGCAAATGCGTGATGCCGGCGAGTTCCTGGAGCATGCCCGGGTGTTTGATAATTATTACGGAACCTCCCGCCAGGCCGTGGAACAGACGCTGGGCCGGGGACTGGACGTGATTCTGGAAATTGACTGGCAGGGGGCGCAGCAAATCCGCCGGCTGTATCCCGAGTGCAGCAGTATATTTGTGCTGCCGCCGTCCCGTGATGCATTGGAACAACGTCTGCGCTCCCGTGGTCAAGATAATAATGAGGTCATTGAACGTCGCATGAAGGACGCCATCACCGAAATATCGCACTATCATGAATTCGATTATTTAGTGATTAATGACCTGTTTGATCAGGCACTTGAGGAATTAAAGGCAATAATCCTGGCGCGCCGGCAACGCACCGCCGTGCAGGACCGCCGCCACCACCAGTTGCTGCGCCAATTGCTGTCGTGATCGCAGGACAGGCAGCTTCGTATTCGGGGTACCGCTGTATAGCGGGACTGGGATCGATCATGTACAATTGGGCGGTTTCGCTGGCCGTTTTTGGTGGGAACGCCGGGGTTGATCGAGACAACGGTAAACGAAAGCGGTTAATGAACAAGACAGCGGGGTCGGCGATGGTTTTGGCCCGCAACTTGAAGCACATATTCCCGGGTGCTGGGAACGCGTGCGGCTGACAGCTTACACAAGCTTACAATTAGTCCCGTCAGCTCAGTGCAACCCACAGCGGAACAACATCGGGGTAACCCAATAAATTGAATATCAGTGCTGAGCGCGGCTAACCGGCTCGTCGCCGGTGGTAAGTGTTGGTAAATCTACCTTTAGAGGTGTATACATGGCAAGAGTAACCGTAGAAGATTGTTTGGATCACGTGGATAACCGCTTTGAGCTGGTGTTGTTGGCCAGCCGGCGCGCCCGCCAAATCGCCCAGGGCAAAGACCCCATGGTAGGTTGGGAAAACGATAAACCTACCGTGGTGGCGTTGCGCGAAATTGCGGAAGGCAAAATTAACCAAGAGGTGCTGGACGCTGCAGAACAGGAAGCCGAAGCCGAAGCTGAAGAACTACAGGAAGACACCGGGGAGTCCAACCAACTCATGTCATAACTCCGAGGGCCCGGTGTTTCTCATTAGTGATTTATGCGCGTTACTTGAAAGCTACCTTGAGCCGGACCAGGTAAAAGAAGTCTACCGGGCCTACCTGTTCGGCGCTGACGCCCATGAGGGTCAGCAACGCCTTACCGGCGAACCTTACATTTATCATCCGTTGGCTGTGGCGCGCATTCTTGCTGAAATGCGCATGGACTTTAACAGCATTATTGCCGCCCTGCTGCACGATGTCATCGAAGACACCCCCACCGCTAAAGACCAGCTTGCCAATGAATTCGGCCAGGAAGTTGCCGAACTGGTCGACGGTGTCAGCAAACTGACCCAGGTTAAATTCGAAAGCCGGGCCGAGGCCCAGGCGGAGAACTTCCGCAAGATGATGCTGGCCATGGTGCGGGACATCCGCGTCATCATGATCAAGCTTGCCGATCGCCTCCACAACATGCGCACGCTGGGCGTCATGCCTCCCGACAAACGCCGGCGCATATCCCGTGAAACCCTGGAAATTTATGTCCCTATTGCCCACCGGCTAGGTATGCACAACCTGCGGCTGGAGCTGGAAGAGCTGGGTTTCAAGTCCGCGTATCCCATGCGGTACCGCATATTGGCTGAAGCGGTCAAAAAAGCGCGCGGTAACCGCAGAGAAGTGGTGGAAAAAATCCGCAAGAACATCGAGGACCGGCTTGCCCAGGAAGGCATCGAGTTTCCGGTGTTGGGCCGTGAAAAACACCTTTACAGTATTTATGAAAAAATGCGCACCAAGGGCTTGAGCTTTGCCGAAGTCTTTGATGTTTACGCGTTTCGCATTGTGGTGGACAAGCCCGATACCTGTTACCGCGTTCTGGGTATCGTGCATAACATTTATAAGCCGGTGCCCGGTAAATTCAAGGATTACATCGCCATCCCCAAGGCCAACGGTTACCAGTCCCTGCATACCGGTCTGTTCGGGCCTTATGGTATTCCCATCGAAGTGCAAATCCGGACCGAAGATATGGACAAGGTGGCCAACGTGGGCATCGCGGCGCACTGGTTATATAAGTCCGGCACCGAAGGCCAGCGCCACGACCTGGCGCAGGAATGGCTGCGCGGATTGCTGGAAATGCAGCAACACGCCGGTAATTCCCAGGAGTTTCTGGAAAGCGTCAAAATAGACCTGTTTCCCGATGAAGTTTATGTGTTCACCCCCAAGGGCGAAATCATGACCCTGCCCCGGGGTTCCACTATCGTGGATTTCGCCTATGCCGTGCACAGCGATCTCGGTAACTCCTGCGTGGCGGGCAAAATTGATCGCCGGCTGGCGCCGCTGCGCACCCAGTTGTTAAACGGTCAGACGGTGGAGGTGATATCCGCACCGGGCGCCAAGCCCAATCCGGTATGGCTGGATTTTGTGGTGTCCGCCAAGGCGCGTACCAACATCCGCAGTTTTCTCAAGCGCCTGAAACGCGATGAGGCTGTACAACTGGGCCGGAGGCTGCTGGAAAAATCCCTGGCGTCGTTTTCCACCGGCATTGATGATATCCCGGAGTCGCGCATGAGCCGGGTACTGGAAGAATATAATTTGAAATCGGTGGATGATCTGCTGGCACAAATCAGCCTCGGTAATCGTGTCGCGCTGCTGGTGGCGCGGCGTCTGACCGATACCGAGCCGGATACGGCAACGTTTCAACGTTCCACGCGCCGGCCCCTGGGTATCAAAAACGTGTTCAGCCGTTACGCACCCGACTGGATGAAAAGCGGCATCAAGGAATCCAAACCGCTGGCGATCAAGGGCACCGAAGGCACCGTTGTGTCCTATGCAAAATGTTGCCGCCCCATCCCCGGTGATTCCATCCTCGGCTTTATCAGTGTCGGCCGTGGTATCGTGATTCACCGTGACAACTGTAAAAACACCAAGGACTATCGTTCCCGGCCAGACAAATGGGTTGACGTGCAATGGGACAGTGACGTGGAATCAACCTTTCCGGTGGACGTGCGCGTCGATACCGAAAACCGTCGCGGGGTGCTGGCCACGGTGGCCGCGGCCATGGCGGAAATGTCCGTCAACATTGAAAACGTTTCCATGGATGAGCGCGATGGCACGTATTCATCCATGAAATTTACCATCAGCGTCAAGGACCGCAAACACCTGGCCAATATTATTCGACGGGTCAGAAGCATTGACAGCGTGGTCCGCATGGTCAGGATCAAATAAACGCCCTGGCGGCAAAAAACTATTTTGCGACTCGACATACAAATCTACATAAGAGCAACGAGTCATCGACTATATTGAGAACCCGTCATTGAGAGCCGCGTAGTCGACAGCCACGTACGTCTTCTCCGTACGGCAAACTCGTGACAACCCGCATTTTTTCATTCGCTCACAGTTCTAATATAATCACAGCGACACGAGATCTTATAACCAATGACCTGAAACCAAAGGGACGGCAAAGTCATGACAAAACAAATCATCCATACAGACAATGCGCCAAAAGCCATCGGCCCCTATTCCCAGGCCGTCAAGGCCGGTAATACCGTTTATCTATCGGGGCAGATTCCGTTGGACCCGGCCACCATGGAACTGGTGACGGGTGACATGAGCACACAAATCAAGCGCGTATTTGATAACCTGCAGGCTGTCGCGACGGCCGCCGGCGGTGATTTGTCCGATGTGGTGAAACTCAATATCTTTCTTACCGACCTGGGAAATTTCACGTTAGTGAATGACATCATGAAGGAATATTTTCAGCAGCCGTATCCCGCCCGCGCGGCCATCGGCGTGGCATCGTTACCCAAAGGCGCCAATGTGGAAATGGACGCCATTATGGAACTGGGCGGTTGATGCGCGCTGCCCGCGAACCCTAACGGGGTGTGCTATCGAGACGGTAACCAACAAGCGGCCAACGGGGCTACGTTTTGACGCTTCCGTACGGTTGTTAAAGCGCGTGGGCCCCAGCGTGGCGGAAAAACTGGCGCGTTTAAATATCTATACTGTCCAGGATCTACTGTTCCACCTGCCCTTGCGTTACCAGGACCGCACCCGGGTAATGCCCATTGGCCGCTTGCGCGACGGCGATGAAGCCGTCGTCGAAGCGCAGGTGTTGGCGACGGACATCCAATATGCCCGGCGTCGCATGTTACTTTGCCGTATCAGTGATGGCACCGGGTTTTTAACGCTGCGCTTTTTTCATTTTAACGCCCGCCAGCAACAAAGCCTGGTGCCCCAAACACGGCTGCGTTGTTTCGGGGAGGTGCGCCATAGCAAACAGGGCCTGGAAATGGTGCACCCTGAATATGAATTCATAAACGAGTCACAGCAACGCCCGGGCCAGGGGTATTTAACGGCCATCTATCCCACCACGGAAGGCTTACGCCAGTTTTCCCTGCGCCACTTAATCGACCAGGTGGTCATCGATTCAAAAACCTTGTCTATCGATATCCCGGAATGGTTGCCAGACACGATCGGGGAACGGTTGCAGTTTCCCTCCCTGTCCCATGCTATTGCCTATGTCCACAAACCGCCGCCCGATGCTCCGGTGGATCAGTTGCAACGGGGCAATCACCGCTACCAGCAACGGCTGGCATTCGAGGAATTGCTGGCACACCAGTTGTCGATGCGACAACTGCGCACCCGATACCGCCACCATCAGGCGCCGGTACTTAACACCCGAGGTGACCTGGAGCAACAGTTGATTGACGCGTTGCCTTTTGCCTTAACCGACGCGCAACAGCGGGTGTACCGCGAAGTGAAACATGATTTGCAAAAGAGCGCGCCCATGTTGCGGCTGGTGCAGGGTGACGTTGGCTCCGGCAAGACAATCGTCGCGGCACTGGCAGCGCTGCAGGCGGTGGATACCGGTATGCAGGCCGCCATCATGGCGCCAACCGAATTGCTCGCCTATCAACATCTGCAAAACTTCCAGCAGTGGTTGGCACCGTTGAACGTTCATGTGGACTGGTTTTCCGGCAAGCTAACGGCGGCTGGCCGGCGGCGAGCGTTACAACATCTTGCTGCCGGCGACACGCAGGTTGTCGTGGGCACCCATGCGCTGTTTCAGGACGATGTGGTTTTCAAGCAGCTCGGTCTGGTGGTTATCGATGAACAACACCGCTTTGGGGTGCATCAACGCCTGGCATTGCGTAACAAAGGATTGCACAACGACAGCGG
>JASFOJ010000016.1:0-50237 GCA_050116575.1 Gammaproteobacteria bacterium
AACAAGATAAGTGCCCCGGTGCCGGCAGCAAGATCGATATAGGCAAATGAAAAACATAACGCGTAGCAAAATAATGCCAGTGCCGATGGGATGTCGATAGCCCGGCTACTAATGGATGACTCGCGTAGAACGACGATGAGTGCCAGGGTAATAGCGCCGCTGCATAGCCGGATAGTGGTAAATGATGCGGCGTCAATGAGCTGTCCACCAAGCGCCAGCCGGCAGAGGATCGAGTTAGCGGCAAACGCCAGCATAGCGATGGCGGTCAGCATCAATGTGCGCACCGCAATGTCAGGTACCGGACGAACCCGCAGCGGTGCGGTCACGATTTCCTTATCGAAAGTTGAATTATTCATAAGCTATAACCGGCTCCAGCTCAAGACAGGGGATTGTGACCACATAATCCCCTGTTTTTGCTGATTGATAAAATGCCCATTGCCCGCTAGGCCGCTTGTGACTCCGTCTGCGGATCGTCGCGGATAATAACCGTGTTAACCACTTCGGAAATTTCATTGGCCGGCATGCCTACACGCTCGGCGTGTTCGCGAATGGCATGAATGTCGACGGCCTGGTAGATACAGACGGTTCCCAACGTGCCATCTGCTTCCTGTACGACGTAGGAACGGATCCAGCGAACCTTGTCGGGCATTTCCTCGTTGCCCACACGAGCGGAAACACTGGCGGTCGCTTCCAGTTCGTTGGCGTCTTTCCAGGCGTTACGGCGGCGGATTGTATATAGTTTCATTGGTTCTCTCCTGCAAAGTTAGTTAGATTGAGTGACTCGTCGGATTTTTCGTACCCATGCAGTTCGAATGTTCGTACCGCTAAAGGTGCTACAAAGTCTAGAATGGGCTCGCGTGGAAGTCCTTTCCACATCCTTACCAAATGCTTATCAATTAATTAATCGATTGCACGGCAAAAACCGAGTAATATGGCGCTATGATTTACCAGTTTTCACATTTCCAGCTAAACGATGAATGCCGGGAACTGCGTTTACACGGCCAGGAGATTGTGCTGCAACCCCGCGTTTTTGATCTGCTGGTGTTTCTTATAGAAAACCGTGATCGCGTCGTCCCCAAAGATGAATTGCTGGCGACTTTGTGGCCCGGCATGGTGGTTGTAGACAGCGCGTTGCAGCGGGCCATGAGCCTGGCACGGGGTGCATTGCGGGAAGCGGGAATCGAGGATGGCATTCGGACCTATGCCAGACAGGGTTATCGGTTTTGTCTTGACGTTGTGGAGACAGCTGGCGAGAACCGCGCCTGCGTGGCAGTGTTCCCAGGCCCGGACCAGGCCGGGCAAACCACTCTTCAATTGGCACGAACAGCTTACGATGCCGGGCAATGGGATCAGGCCGCCAAGTATTTCGAACAGTCGGATCAACAAAAGGGACTCGGTGCGGACGACCTCGAGAGCTGGGTTTACGCATCGAGGTGCTCAGGATGTTCGCAGGAGGCTATTGCACCCCTTGAACGGGCGGTTGCTGCCCATGCCATGAGCGGCAACAGACAGTCGGCGGCACATAATGCGATTTTGTTGGCACAGATCCATTTCGATCAGCGGAATTTTTCAGTGGCCAAAGGCTGGTTACGCCGTTCAGCCAACTATTTAAATCCCGATGAAGTAACGGCAGAACACGGTTCCTGGGAATGGATATCAAGCCGCTTTGCCGCAGCAGACGGCAGGCTGGAGGAGGCGGCTCAACATGCGCAGCGGGCGCATGAGATAGGGCGGCAACTGGGTGACCGTGATATCGAGACATTAGGTTTGTTGTATTGGGGCGTGGCGTTGCTCGCCATTGGTGATGTGGAGCGCGGCGTAGAGTTTCAGGACGAGGCAGCGGCCGCGGCGATTGCAGGAGAAGTGAGCCCGTTGGTTGCAGGTATCATTTACTGCGGTGTTATATGGTGCTGCCGAAATCGGGGTGACTGGCGTCGTGCCGCTGAATGGACCGACATTTTTACCCGCTGGTGTGAACGCAGTGGCTTAACCGCGTTTCCCGGGACCTGCCGGATGCACCGGGCGGAAGTGTTGACATTAAAGGGACTGCTCAAGGAGGCGGAACAGGAATTGGCCGGTGTCCATATTCAGCTGTCAAACACGACACCCTGGGCACAAGGCGACGCCCATCGCATCAAAGGCGACCTACATCTGCTGCGCGGCGACCTGGAGGAAGCGGACAAGGCGTACCGCCGTTCCCATGAAGTGGGTTGGGATCCGCAACCGGGGTATGCAATGCTGTTGTTCGAACGCGGCCAACCTATGGATGCTATCCGCAGCCTGGAGCGTTCGTTGCTGGATAGCAACTGGGCTAATCAACAACGCCGGGGCATGATGCTGGCACAACTTGCTGTTATCGCCGCCCAGTCGGGGGATCTCAATAAGGCAAAGCAGGTGATCCAGGAACTGGATGACAATCCCCAACATATCTCGACAACGGCCTTGCAGGCCGCAAAAGCGGGAGCTCGTGCCGAAGTATTGTTTGCAGACGGCAAGATTACCAAGGCGATTCAAAATCAACGTGAATCCATACGTTTATGGCAGGAACTTGAATCACTGATCAACGTTGCACATGGTCGTTTACGCCTGGCCAGGATGTTCATGGCGGACGCCGATATCCATGGTGTGGAACTGGAACTCGACGCCGCGGAATCATTGTTCGGAAAAGTCAGCGCCAATAATTTGCTCGAACGGTGTTGGGCGTTGCGTGATGAACTAAAAAACCTCAGCCGGACCGCGGATTAAAAGGTTCGATGAAAATGTGATCGTGTCGTACTGGTCCCGAACTTGTCCTTTTTGCTTTCTACATCCCGCGTCTTAATCGCACCGCTGGAAGTCGTGACCGGTACGGATTTGTTACACCTGGCCAAACAACAGTTCGAGGTAGTCTTAAAATTGCGTAAGCTGTTTTAACACGTGTCCCTGGTCAGCGGTGTGTACAAGATAAGGTGCAAGATGAGTACGGGAAAGCCGTTGCTGGGCCACAAAACTAGCCTGTCCGGAACAGAGGTTGATAACTATCAATGCGAGATTGAACCAAATGCCGTTAACTAGCCGTAAACGTAATTGCACAACCGGCAAGGAGTAATAACGATGACTATGGTGCTCTATTCCGACGCATTTGAACACAACGGGTCCATTCCACGTGCCTTTACCTGTGAGGGTGACGACATTTCTCCCCCTTTGTCCTGGGACGGGGTGCCGGAAAATGCCCGGAGTCTTGTGCTTATCGTGGATGATCCGGACGCGCCGGATCCGGATGCGCCGAAAATGACCTGGGTCCATTGGGTGATTTATAACCTGCCCCCCGACACTGCCAACCTTCCGGAAGCGGTGAACCTTGACCAATACGCGCCGGCAACATTACAAGGCGTGAATGACTGGCGCAGGACGGGCTATGGAGGCCCTTGCCCGCCTATTGGCACGCATCGTTATTTTCACAAGTTATATGCTCTTGATGTTAAGCTGCAGGATTTGAATAAACCCACTAAAAGCGATCTGTTGCAGGCCATGGATGGACATATACTCGACCAGGCTGAATTGATCGGCACCTACCAAAAAACTCGTTGATTATTTAAAATACCCGGACGTGGCTTCCAGACGGGCGGGGTATCGAACCGTTTCAGTGTTGGAACTGCATCGGGAGCGGCGATGTTCCCCGGTGTTACCGTGGACGACCCGTCGTGTGGCGAAAACGCTAATGCATAGCCGCGAAATTTCTATCGCAAATGCTGAGCCACTGTCTGCGCTGTCTTCGATCCCGCTTACATACGCTAACCAGTTCTGCTCCCGGTGGTGGATTAGTCGACGATATTTCAGTACGTTTGCGTTGATGCAGTGATTGGTTTTAAATGATCATTGCTGGCGTAGTAATCATTCATTGACGGGGAAGATGGGATGAAAATAGCGTACTGCGGCTATGATTTCTTTAGCGCCGGGCTACAGGAATTGCTCGTAACGCAACACGAAATTCAGCGGATTTTCACAGTATCGTGCGACAACCGGTTTAATTACAATCAATATATTTACCAAATCGGCCAGAGACACGGAATTCCCGTTACTGAACAACAGGTTGATGCCCAGATCCTTAACCAGCTGCGATCGGAAGGTTGTGAGTTACTCATCACCGCCGCCTACTATTATAAAATCCCGGATTTGTCCGCCACCGGACTCAAGGGCATTAACGTTCATCCCACATTGCTGCCGGTTGGGCGGGGCGTTTGGCCATTGCCTTGGACCCTGTTGACCGGTCAATCGCAAAGCGGTGTCACCATTCATAAGCTGGCGCCGGAATACGACGCCGGTGATATCTTGCTACAACAAGCGTTTCCCATTGCCACCAACGAATGCCTTGAATCCCTGTCGGCGAAAGTGCAAATGATGGCAAAAAGTATGATCGTAGAGGTGACGGACAACCTCGATCGTTACTGGCAAAGCGCACAACCCCAAACCGGTGAGGTTAGCGTCTGGAACCAGCCGTCAAAAGAGCAACGGACACTGAACTGGCATCATTCCGTCGAGGACCTGGATCGAACGTGCCGGGCATTTGGCAAATTCGGCTGTTTCGCCGATTTTGATAACCGCCACTGGGTGGTCTATGGTTTGGCAGGTTGGCAACAGCTTCATCCTCACGAGCCAGGCACCGTGGTGCACAAGACCAATACGGAAATGATTATTGCCGCTTCGGATGGATTGGTTAGTTTGCTCTATTTTGAACCCGTTGCTTGCTAAGTCAGTCGATCTACAATATAAAAAAGACACAAAAACTTCTGGCGCGCGCTTTTACAAAGGGCGTTAGTGTTTAATAACAATGGCAAATACAGTATTTTTCAGCCACATTGACGCGCGAAATAAATTATGCTGGATTTTCGGGTTATATTACGAACGCCAACGCGAGATGATTACAAGTTCAGTGTCACAATAAGGTTGCCGCACTTATCATGATGGATTTCGCCGGTTTAATAATCGCCATTATTGTTGCCTTCCTGGGATACGGTTACGCCAGAAAGAAACACAAGTATCGTACGGTCGATGGCAACACAGTGCAAAAGCTGGAGCAATCCGGGGTGGACACCACGCAACCGCAGTCATTGGAGTTCTGGTTTTTTACCAACCGTCAAAGTGCAATCAATAATCTAGCCGCGGAACTGGAGCAACGTGGTTTCCAGGTTTATGTATCCGATACCGAAGACAATCCCCGCTATGTCATACGTGCTATAAAAGATTTGACACCAGACGTGGCTGCTCTGCAGCGCCTTGGTAATGAACTGACGCGATTGGCGAAATCGCTAGGCGCACAGTACGATGGTTGGGGATTATTGTCACCGCCGCCGACAGACTAGAATAAACGCCAGTTTGTTATTGTCAAATTCCCAGTTATCTGTGACCCAGGTATAACGGTACAAAAGGTGTTGGTTTTGCAGCCTGGATTATTTGATTTGGTTATTTACCCGGTAATTGATATTGTTGAATGATGTGTTGCGAAAATAACGGTACTCCCATCCGGTCGGTCATAATCACCGAATAGCTAAAACAACGTGCTGGATATTTCATTGGCGTATCAGGTGCAGGGGTCGTTTCAACACAATGTGAATGCAATGTGGTTGATTCGGTCAGTTAGCAGTTATTAGCGAACTACGTATTGACTCGCGCCAGGCCATTGACTATGGTTTATCACAGTGGCTGATCTAATTGGTTAGTGTGATCGGTGTCCCGAGCCGCGAGTGGTATGTTAAAAGACTGTGTAGCAGCCAGGTTTCCGGATAGCTCAGGACCCGGGCCCATAGACAGACATCGCGGCTTACAGCCGTAGCTAAAAATGTCAGCCCTATCTGGCAGTATCCGAATCAGTGCTCGTCATTAACAAATGGATCTACCTGTCGTGTTGTCAGGTGTGTCACAACCACAATTATTAGTATATAACCATAAAGTCGGTACCAAGAACTACCGGCAGCATAGGCGCAACAGCGGGACAATGTATGGTGTAACAATTTCCGGTAACGGAAAGTTGCATTGACGTTAAGCCGGTTTATTGCGCCAAGACAGAATACCGGGTAGTGATTCTGGTCATAAGATGAGCCCGGCTAACAAAAGTGTTATCACTAAGGAAACCGCAGTATGCAGTACAGGGATTGTAAAAAAGTTGTCGTTCGAAACGAATATGTTTGGGCAGTACCCCGCCTTTTATGTCAAATTCCACATACGTACCGCCTTAACATCGTTAACATTAAAAAAATGACGGCAACGGCGTTCCAGTTGTCGCTACTAATGCCAGTATTTAGTTTCAATCGGCGATCAATCCAACACTTTCATTTCACTTGCAAAAACCGCATTGATGCCGCCTTTGTCAACGGTTGCCCGGAGCGGGACCGTTTGGCCAGCTGCGCGGTCATTCCAGTGGTTTCTCACCGAAGTCAAGCGGAACGTCTTCAGTTCCGAACTTCCAAATATCATCGGGGTTGTATGGGGCGCGTACAGTTGCGCGCGTAACATTCACAACAGTCAAAGGAGCACAGGTACCTCGTACGGTCATTTAGAAATTAAAAGTTATTGATGCAGGGAATGTGGCGGCTGATACCGATAGGGCGCCGACCTCGCCGTACAGTGTCCCAACGATCCGGTATGCCGATTGATAAAGGTTGCTGGCCATTCCACAACGTGCATCGCTGACTTCTGGTTCGGTTAACCGGCCGGGGAGTAAAGGAATTACTCACAGGCGGTTATTTCAGGGCGGCTCGCGTCATACCTTCGGTAACAGGCGCGTGGTGAGATGGACGAAACGATAAAATATTTGGGAGAAAATTCATGAAATCGTACAAGACATGCCGGTCCGCTACGGCGGTGCTGGCTATATTGTTTTTCACAGTGGCGTGTTCCGGGGGAGGTGGAGGCGGCGAAAATACCGGTAGCACCGGTGGAACCACGTCATTAAATGTTGATCAACAGGCATTTGCCGATACCCTTTACCCGGTTCTCGACAACAACTGTAGTTCATGTCACAGCGAACAAGGCGACCCGGGGATTGAGTTGGCGAAAATCGCCCACAGTAACCCGGCGATTGCATACGCTGTATTGATTAACCGGGACTTTGTGGACCGCGATAACCCGCAGCTGTCTCGCGTCGTCGAACGTCTCGTTACTGACAAGCATTATTGCTGGACCAATTGCGCGGCAGACGGTAGTACCGTGACTAATGCGATTGCGCGCTGGAACGATCTGGCTGCCAACAACAATGGCGGTGGAAAAACCACGGACGTTGCGCCTAAAGCCAGCGTTGATGCCTTTGGCGAAAGCGTTTATCCGGTCGTTACTCAATGGTGTTCGGCCTGCCACGACGGCGGAACCGCTGGTTTATCAGCATTTGCCAGCCCGGATACGGAAACGGCTCACGAAGTAACCCTGAACCGCGGTCTGGTGAATCTGGACAATCCCGCGAATTCGGAACTGGTGAGCTATCTGGCAGACAAAGAACATAATTGCTGGTCTGATTGTGTCAGTAACGCGGCTCGCATGGAAGATGCCGTTGCGCAATGGCAACAGATACTGGCAACAGCGGATACCGGTACCGGTAATAACCGCTTGCCCATCGCCGTTAACGATCTATACAGCACCATAACAGATGTACCGGTAACCACCGGCAATGTATTATTAAACGACAGCGATGCCGACAATGACACGTTGAGTATTTCGGCTGCTGGTACGGTATCCGGACGAGGCGGCAACGTTGTTAACAACCTGGACGGTACATTTACCTATACGCCGCCGTCGGGGTTTACCGGATCGGATACCTTTAACTACACGATTTCTGATGGCAAGGGCGGCACTGATAATGCGACCGTTACCATCGCGGTGCAAGCCAACAACGGTCCGCTGGCCGCTGATGACGAAGTACAGGCGAACCAGAATGCCTCCGTGGTTATCAGTAACTTGCTGGCCAATGATCGCAGTGGCAGCGGCAATGCGTTAAACATCATCGCTGTCGACAATGTTTCCCAAAAAGGCGGGCGGGTACAATTGGGTAATGCCGGTTCGGTCACCTATACGCCGCCAACGGGCGTTACCGGCCTCGATCGGTTTACGTATACAGTGTCCGATGGCGTTGCCACCGCGAGCGCGCAGGTCGAAGTGGATATCAATGCGCAGCCTGTAGCCGTCAGTGATGTGGTCTACACATATATTGATCTCATAGCCAATACCGGTAACGTACTGGAAAATGACCGGGATACCAATGGCGACATACTTTCGGTGAGTTCATTTGACAGCTCCAGCGCGCAGGCCGGGAGCGTAACCTATAACGGAGACGGTACATTCAGTTATGAGCCACCTGACGGCTTTGAAGGTAATGACAGTTTTGGCTACATTGTTTCCGATGGCCGGGGCGGCACCGCGACGGCTACGGTCAACATTGCGGTTACTCAACAGGCGTTGCGTGATGACAACCGTTTTCTGGCTTTCTTGAATCAAACTTCACCGTTACATGATGAAGACGCCGATAGCGCACGTGCCTATTACGCGGCGATTGACCCCACCAACCGGCGTACAACACTGGGTGCATGGCGCACGGTTAACGGCTTTAACATAGGTGCCGATGCCTCGGCGGTTTATATTAACGCCAATGACCTGGGATTCAGCCGGCGTATGTTTGTGCGTACCGATCAGACCACCGGTGTGGTGTCTTCATATGTGGAGAACTATCCGACATTAGCGGATGCCTTGAACCAAACCAACCTGATTGCCACGGTCGCCATGGAATATACGGTTGCTCCTGGTCAGGATCCCCAGGATCCCGATGCGCGTCGTTTTACAACGTTTTATGTTTTTGACGCCAATGGTAATCGCGATCTTGGCGCCGACCTCGACGGCCGGGGATTTAAGTTCGTACCGGGATTGTGTAATACCTGTCACGGTGGGCGTCCCAAGGCGTTGGTCGATGGCGTGTATCCGGACGCCGGTGATACCGGGGCGGGTCATATTCCCTGGGACCTTGACACGTATCTTTTTTCAGATGCGACCGCCAGTGTCAGTCGCGCCGATCAGGAGGATCAGTTCAAGATTTTCAATCAAACGGTATTAAAAACCAACCCCACTGCAGCGCAACGGGAGTTGATTGAAGGCTGGTACGGTGGCTCCGGCTTGCCGGCCAATACGTTTAACGGCGGATTTGTACCGGATGGCTGGCGGTCGCCGGCGGCACCGGACAACGCAACTCAGCTTTATCTGCAAGTTGTGGCCCGCAGCTGCCGTGCATGCCATGTGCAGCGGGGCAGTGAACAGCAAAGCGATATAGATTTTGCCAGTTACGAAAAATTCATTAGCTACAAACCGCGTATTGAAAAACTGGTGTTTGATGAAAGTACCATGCCGCTGGCGCGGCAGACTTTCAGTCGCTTCTGGGACAACATCAACATACCGGAAACGCTGGCGGTTTATCTCGATTCGTCAAAACTCCTGGAAAATAACGAGCTGCTAACCCCCGGGCGCACTCTTGCCAATGCCGGACCATTCCGCGAAGCCGCCCTGGGACGCGTGGACCTCAATGGTAATGGGAGCTTGTTTACCGGCGGGGGAGCCGCTTTTAACTGGACGCTGGTGTCAAAACCGGCTGAAAGCCTGGCGGTGTTGCGCAACGCCAATCAACCTGATGCATTTTTCGACGCCGACGTACCCGGAGATTATGTCGTGCAACTGGTTGTCAATGACGGCATTGCCAACACGCCGCCAAGTCCACCGGCCGAAGTGGTGATACGGGTTTCACCCGCCGCGCGGCCGATATCGTTCGTTAGTGATATTGCGCCGGTATTTGATCAATGTGCGGTATGTCACCTGGGCTTTGATAATCCGCGCTTCAATAATCTGGGGACGCTGTATGACAACGTCATCAATTTTGTCAATCACGATGACCCCAGCAACAGCCGCATCCTGACCAAGCCCTCCGGTCACCACCACAATGGCGGTACCATCGCAGGGTTTGAAACGCCCACTAGCGAAAAATACTCGCTTATTCTTCGCTGGATACTGGAAGGGGCGAGGGACAACTAAAGAGGAAGATTGACGAGTCCTTGAAGTTATAGCGTGAATACGCAAAGGCATTGACCGGTCCGGGGTGTCCCCGGGCTGGTCCTTTCTGGTTACGGCGCAATTTTGATTTGTGTGCGTGCCAGTAGTGTAACAACAGGGCACACATGCGCTGTCAAAATTTCTATGCAACATGTTCAATAACTGCATATAAATTATGATGCTCGGTTTTTTAAGGGTTGATATTTGTGGAGAGAGCACGTTCATGTACCAACAGGGTCACCAACCGAGTGAGGCAAAAGAAACAGAGAAAGATCCATTGGTCGTTGTTGAGGTTTACTGTACAGTGACCTGCCCTTTTTGCAGATTGACCCGGCATTTTTTGCAGCAGCAGGGTATTCCCTATGTCGAATTTCTGGTGGATAAAAACACTCTGCAACACCTGCAAATGGGCAGCAGTACGCGCCCGGTTACTGTGCCGCAGATATTTGTCGGTGGTTATCATGTAGGAGGTTATGAAGACCTGATGGTGTTGAATAATACCGGGGAACTTGTTCGCATGCTGGAATCAGCTTTACCTTCTGAATAACACCGCAGCTTCAACCCAGTGTCATCTATGGTTGTTGATGGAACGAGGTTTATGGAACATGATTTTCGTGACATGGTTTAGCGGTAAAGCGATATCAAGTGCGGATTCAGTGCAGGCGAAACCTGAAACACGTTTCAGCATTGCGCTGTCGTGGTTAACATTGGCTTTATCGCTGGCGTGAAAAAGTTCTTTGTGCCGCTACAGGCCGTGAGTGCTTTGTTGACCCATGGCCCGGGTTACGCTGCATGGGGCAAACTGAGCTGATCTTTCGCGATTTTGGCAAGAATCTTTTCGTCGTAATGTCGCCACACGCGCTCCAGCTCCACTCCCAGATACGTGGCCGTGGTGCGTATAGCAGCCTCGTGGATTGCACCCCAGGGATAGCGGTCTGGCAGACGATTGATTGCATCCATGTGTTGATCCTCCTTTGATCCATGCAGCCCCGCACGGCAAGTTTTGACAGATGCTGGATGTCTTCTAGCAGGTTATAGTAATGCTAGCGATCCGCTGTTACCTGTGAATTACATCACCCTGGGAAAGTGATTTTTCACCAATTGTGTCGGGGAAAAACACCTGGTGACCATGGGGTTTGCGCTTTGGCTTTTGATTTTTTTAAAACAACAAAATGGTAGATTACGTCAGCGTTGAAACGTGGTGCTGTGAATTGGTTTAATTCGATTTCCTGAATGATTGTTCTCTGTATCAACGATGAATGAGCGCTATCCTGGACGGATACGCCCAAACTCGGTTACCAATAAGGTTTAATTATTAACCAGTTTGTCGGTTTTTTTGATGGGATTTCTTGAAATCTATCAAATCCTCGAAGCTGTGGATTAAAATCGTGTTCATTATCTGGTAGCCTGTTCCATTGACCAATAAAACTAATAATGCGATCCAATCCCGGCGCTACCGGGAAAAGGAGCCGGTATGACCAAATTCGTTCTTTACAGGCAGTGTTTTGTCTAAATCGCAAAATAATACAAGACACGAGATCCTGTCTCACATTAACCCGACGGTATTTTTCGGGTCGGCGCTGCTGATTCTTGCCTTTGTTATATTTGGCGCCGCATTCCCCCACACCGCCGAACAGTTGTTTTCCCAAATTCAGGCTTACATTGTTCACAGTTTCGGCTGGTTTTATCTGCTGGCGGTGGCCGCATTTCTGTTGTTTTGCGTGGGGATCGCGCTAAGCTCCTACGGCCATATCAAGCTGGGACCGGACCATTCCGAACCCGAGTTCAGCTATCTATCATGGTTCGCCATGTTGTTCAGCGCGGGCATGGGTATTGGTCTGTTGTTTTTCGGAGTGGCTGAACCGGTTATGCACTTTTCCAATCCGCCGGTGGGCGAGGGTAATACCGTTGCTGCAGCGCGGGAAGCCATGTCCATTACATTTTTTCACTGGGGCATACATGCCTGGGCTATTTACGCGATTATGGGGCTATCGCTGGCATATTTTGGCTTTCGCCACGATTTGCCGCTGACGGTGCGTTCGGCATTGTATCCGATCATTGGTAAACGTATTTATGGCCCCATTGGTCACGTAGTGGATATTTTTGCCGTATTGGGGACGATGTTCGGGGTAGCGACATCGCTGGGGCTGGGTGTGCTGCAGGTCAACGCCGGTCTTAACTACCTGTTCGATGTTCCCGAGGACCTGACCGTACAAATCATTTTAATCGCGGTTATTACCCTGTTCGCCACCGGTTCGGTTGTGGCTGGACTCAATGCCGGTATCCGGCGCTTAAGTGAGTTAAACCTGTTTCTTGCCGTGATCCTGTTATTGTTCATGCTTATTGCCGGGCCAACGCTTTATTTATTGCAGACACTGGTGGAAAACACCGGTAACTATCTCACCGAAATTGTGGATAAAACCTTTACGCTATACGCCTATGAACCCACAGACTGGATTGGCGGCTGGACACTATTTTACTGGGCCTGGTGGATCGCCTGGTCGCCTTTCGTGGGCATGTTTATCGCGCGTGTGTCCCGCGGCCGTACCATACGTGAGTTTATTCTCGGTGTTTTGTTCGTACCGGTGGGTTTTACTTTTTTGTGGATGACATTTTTTGGCAATACCGCTATTTACCTGGAATTGCACGAAACGCTTGGCGTGATCAGCGCCGGTATCCAGGATAATGTACCCACTGCGATATTCCGTTTGTTTGAACACTTGCCGTTGACCACCGTCGCCTCGGTGCTGGCGACCATCCTGGTGATTACCTTTTTCGTGACCTCATCGGACTCGGGTTCCCTGGTGATCGATATCATTACTTCCGGCGGTGATCAGGATCCACCGGTTTGGCAGCGTATTTTCTGGGCCACCAGTGAAGGCGTGGTGGCCGCCGTGTTGTTGGTGGCCGGTGGTTTGGTTGCCCTGCAAACGGCGGCCATTGCCAGTGCACTGCCCTTTACCATTGTGATGTTGGTTGTTACCTATGGCTTGTTCAAGGGATTGCGTATGGAAGGCTTAAAGCGTATCGCCCTGGGGATTCCGCCCACGCCGTCGGGTGGCAGCAGGGCACCCTGGCAGGCACGGTTACGCACGCTCATCAGTCATCCGCCACGTGAAGAAGTGGAAAAATTTCTGGCTAACGAGGTTAAACCCGCCCTGCAGGAAGCGGTTGATGAGTTGCGCGCTCTGGGTCGAACCGTGGAGATGTCAAAATCCGATCATGGCATTGGTGTTACGGTTTTCCATGCCGATGAGCCGGAGTTCGTTTACAGTGTAAACCTCATGGAATACCTGATGCCCGATTTTGCGTTTCCCGAAGTCGAGGTCGGCGAAAACAAGCAAAAACATTATTATCGCGCTGAGGTCCATTTACTGGAAGGCAGCCAGAACTACGACATAATGGGTTACAACCGTGACCAGATTCTTGCCGATTTTATTCATCAATACGAAAAATATATGCACTTCCTGCATATCTCGGCATATTGAAGCCGCGTAATTCACGATACGGGTTAATGAGGTAACTGGCGGGGCACCTGCACCGGCCGCTCTATCCACTTCTCGAATTTCGTATTTATCTTATCATAATGCTGTGCCCACCACCGGGCATTGATGCGCAAAGCCTTGGCAAAGCCCGCCTGGGTCGTGGGTAAGTGAGGTTTCATCGCAGGTTGGATATATTGCAGTGAAGAGCGTCGCACCGGTCCGTAAGGGATATACCGGGCTTGTTCAGCCAATTGCGCTGGAGCCGTGGCAAAGCGCACGAAATCCAATGCCAGTTGCTGATTCCGGCTATGTTTTGGTATGGCCAGCAGATCAAGGTTCCACACCTGGCGGTCCCAGATAATGTTATAAGGTTCATTGCGCCGGCTTACTGCATCAAAGATCCGTCCATTGTAGGCGGTGGTCATGACAACGCGGCCGGTTTTCAACAAATGTGGTGCTTCTTCCCCGGCCTCCCACCAGACAATGCTGGGCTTGAGGCGGCTTAATTTGTTAAATGCCCGTTGCAGACCGTCTTTCGTTGCTAATGTATCGTAAACTTTGTCAGCCGGTACGCCATCGGCCAGTAATGCCCATTCAAGATTCACTTTTGGTGTGCGCCGCAAGCCGCGCGGACCGGGGAAGCGGCCAGTATCGAAAAAATCCTCCAGCGTTTCGGGACTTTGTTTATTGTTTTTATAGGTTTGCCGGCTATAGGCAATAATATTGGACCATACCACCGTACCTACGGCGCATTGCATCAGGCTGCCGGGAATAAAATCGGCCTCCATAGTGGTGCCACCCGGTGCCGGTTGCAACTGTTGCGGGCTGATTTTTATAAACAGACCTTCCCGGCATCCACGTATGGCATCGGTAGGTTCCACGTCCACGACATCCCATTTAACGTTCAGTGATCGCACTTGGTTGCGGATATCTTCCAGTGCGCCGTTATAGTCCAGCACATTGATACGCACGCCGGCCTTGTTTTCATAGGGGCGGACCAATGCCAGCATCTGGCTGCGGGTATAGGCGCCTCCCCAGGTGACGAAAGTCAGTGACTCTTCACCGCCGGCGTAAAGAGGCATGGTTGTAACCGTCACAATGGTCAGCAAAAAAGCGGTAACTTTGATGGAATATTTGTCTCGTTGTGTTGTCATTGGTCTGTCACCGGTTATTACCAATAGATGCCGAAGTTAATGTTAAACCGGGTATGCCAGTCATCCGAGCCACCACCGGCCAGTGATCCGTCACTGAAAAATACCATATTGCGTGCCCGAATAATATCAACATAAATATAAGTGGGACCGGTATTGATGAGGCATCCCGTGGTGTTGAGGTAGGAATTACTGAAACTGGCTTTGTCCTTGTTTAGAACGCTGTAGTCGTTGTAACAGGTCAACAATTTTATTTGCGGCCACGGTGGGGGGACGTTGTAAGCGGCGTTGAAAAGATACACATTACCGCGGGCTGCGGCATCATAGCTGCCGGCAAATGCACCCAGCGTTACCGTATCACTGGGGATGCCAGGAGGGTTTTTGGGGGCAAAGCCGTACCGTAATGTCTGCAGTTGGAAATTCCAACGTCCGCAGTGGCTGTCAAGGTGCGCGGCCCCGGCCCAATGCGTGCCTTTTTTGCCGGTATCAATGTTAAATAGTTGTCCCCACTGGCCCGACAGTCCAACTTCATGCTCACAGCCGGAACCCTTGTTGAATGTATAAGCGGCACGGCCATTAAAGGTATTGGTTTCTTCGTTGGTGGCAGTGCCGGTAGTGACCGGGTCATAAGAATAGCGCTCAAGATTGCCCGCGTCCCCTAACTCAGCGTTTTTAAAAAACGCCGCTCGCAGATCCCAGCTACCTGTCTGCGTGATATATTTTACACCGGAATCATAGTCGTCGCTAAAGCCGAGATAATAAGGAACGCCGAACCAGAAATTGTGCGCCGCGTAGGGCAGCAATCCGAAGGGTACCTTGGTAATGCCACCCTGGACCTGGCGATTATTGTCAAATTTATACCCCACATAGCCGTGATGGATGGTGCTCATATAGCTGTAAAAACGGTACTCGGCCGATAAAAATAATTGGTCGAAGTTGCCGTCTGCGTTGATGCGGAAAATGTCAAAACCCATGTCTCCCCGCCGGGTCCTGATGCTTTCATCAAAATCTTTAACGAAATAGTTGAAACGCAGGGCGCCACCAAAGGTAACCGGATTGGTTTTTTCACTGTCCTGAGACGCGGTTTCTGACAGACGCTCTTTTTCATCGATGCTGGTGCCGGTTTGACGTTCCAGTTCGCTTTCCAGTAATTTGATGCGGGATTTAATATCGTCAAGTTCTGTGCTGGATCTTTTGTTGGCGATGCCGCCTTTATTGTCCGTAACTCCGGTGTTTACGTCGGCCGCATTACCGACTTGCGCCAATAGGACCAACATTGTCGTCAGCGCCGGCCTGCAATATGAAAGATATGTGCGCTTTTTATTCATGATTATTTTGATAACGTAAACTGCGCTCGACGGTATATACGGCGCGATAAATGACAGAGACCCTAATATACTAGCACTTATGATATTCGTTCGGGATTGATTTTTCTCAATCAATACGAGAGCATGGCCAATGGTCTTGTTATATGTTGTGAGTATGATGGGGCGGTGGCCGGGTTGGCGGGTAATCGCTGTTCTATGGTTAAGCTTTACGTTCTTATTTTGGTTGAACAGGAAAAATGAGTGCTGTTCTGGTTATTTATTAAAGGTGTGCCACGTTTTCTCTACCAGCGTTGTTGTATATTGCAAGTTGAATTATTCAGGATCGAGGAGACATTTTACCAACACCTGCCTGGGTGGTTTGGTTGTGCGTTAGATTAACAATGATTGCCAAACTGAAGTCCGCCGGACGCCATTTGTTGCTAAACCCCTATGTAGCCTTGAGTCTGGCTTCTTTGTTCTGGTCCGGTAACTTCATTGTCGGGCGCGCTTTGCGGGATGCCGCCACTGCGGTGACTTTGAATTTCTGGCGGTGGCTGATTGCGCTGATGATACTGCTGCCGGTTTGTATTCCGGCGATGCGCCAACAACGCGCGCTTATTTTGCAGAACTGGCGCTTGATTGTCTTGCTGGGGATCACGGGAATCGCGGCGTTCCATGTTTGCGTTTATCAGGCACTGCGTGACACGACGGCGATTAATGCTTTGCTGTTTCTATCGTTGACTCCCGTTACTATTGTCTTAGGGTCCTGGCTGTTGTATCGCGACCAAGTGGCATCCCGGCAAGCTACGGGCATTGCCATGTCCCTGGCAGGGGCAACTGTTGTTATATGTCGTGGCGATGTGGCGCGATTGGTTGCATTGCAGTTCAACCGGGGCGATTTGTGGATGCTGGCGGCCATGTTGTTGTGGGCCATCTATTCCGTGGCGCTTAAGCGCAAACCCTTGCACATGGAGCAAAAGGCATTGCTGGGCTCTTCGGTTACCGTAGGTGTTGCCATCATGGTGCCCGTATATTTTGCGTTCGGGCAATCGCCGGTCACTATGTTGGCGGCGGGTACCGGAACGATAGGCGGTCTTTTATATATCAGCCTGTTTGCGTCGGTATTTTCCTATTTTTTCTGGAACCGCGGCGTCGTCGACGTGGGGCCGAACAAGGCTGGTGTGTTTTTACATTTGATGCCATTGTTTGGCGCGGTTTTGTCATTTATCTTTCTCGGGGAAGGATTGCAGTTGTACCACTGGGCGGGGGCGGTGTTGATCTTTACCGGAATTATTTTGTTTAGCCGCGCTCGCTGATCGGTTGGCCTGGTTCGCAATAATTCAATAAAACAGCGTCATTGCAAGCGTGACTCAACAATGCCTGCCAGTTATTTTGATGTGGGTGGCTGTGCGGTTTTGTTACGTGCTATTGTTGTTGTGAAAGTTGTTCAAGAAACACTCTTAGCAGATTAGAGCGTGTCACAATACCGATTGGCTTGTTACTTTCCGTAACCACGAGCCGCTTGATGTTATTGGTTTTCATCTTGTTTAGTACGTCGCCCAGGGTATTACTTTTGCCAATTGTGACCACATCCTTGATCATCAATTCGCCGACGGTGCTGTCAAAGTTGCCCACTTCCGGTTCATGGGAAAAAATGGTCTCCAGCCGGCTCCATACCGATTGCGGCGGTTTGTGCCGGGGCAGGCCCGCCGCCACCAACAAATCGGCCTCGGTAAAGATACCGAGCAGGTTATCCTGCTTATCGATGACCGGCAGTCCGGCAACATGCCTGGCGAGCATCAATTCTGCCGCAGTGACTATTGTGGCATCTGATAAAATGGTGTGAACCGGCTGTGTCATGAATTGTTCCACCGGAATATCCTGTGTGAAACGGAATTGGGCATGACGGTTGGCTTTCTGGTTGATGGTCATAAGGTCATCCACGCTAATGTCAATATACGTGTCCATGTCTTTCAAAGCTTTGGCCAAATCTTCTTTGGTAACTTTTTTGTCACTCATAGTCGATGAAAGAACGTTGAAAAATTTAGCTTCTTTGTCCGCTGCGCTTAAACCGTTCAATGTATTCATTGAGGGCGCCGGGATAGCGGCGCGCACGGAACGGAAAATTTACCCCGATAGCCACAATGATAATGATGATCGCATTGATAAGAACCGGCGTAACAATAAACTGGTAACCCAAAGACTGAACTGCGCTGCCGCCCATTACCGCCGTTAATGCCGTGGCGCCTCCGGGGGGATGTATGCAGCGCAGGTAGTGCATGACACCGATGGATAATCCCACCGCCAGAGCCGCGGCGACGAAAGTGTCCGCAATCATTACGCTGCAGGTGACGCCTATCAGCGCTGACAGCGTATGACCGCCCAGTACGGCCCAGGGTTGTGACAACGGCCCGTGGGGAACTGCGAACAATAAAACCGACGACGCGCCCATGGATGCAATAATCATCGAGGAACCATTGACTCCCAGAAAATCGTGGCTGACTAAAATGACAGCAATAATACCGATAAAGCCTCCGGTGGTGGATACAATCCTTTCAATGTGGCTGCTGTTGTTTTCCTGAATACCCAGTAAACGCAAACAATGCTCAACGATGCTTCCAAACCGCATATTTATACTCATTATTGCCGAATTATTGTCGGCCCATGCTGCAAAATTTGTTTATCTATCTCTGATGGGATAGCTGCTCTATTTTTTAAAAATTAAAGATGTATTTGGTATGCCACTATAGCTTAGTTGCTCTGAAATGGGAACTTTTGGTGCACGATTTTGCAACATTTGGGTGCAAATCATAAAACATGACAAAATATATGTTTTCTATCATCCGCTGCATTCCGCTTCGTTAGGGCTCAAATCAGTAACAACAGGCACTAATGATCTTTACTAAGTTTCAAACACATCGCTGAGGTTTAACGATATGGCAGCAAGTTGCATGCGTTGACAACGTTTACCGGTGCGTGCTTTCTATACGGTCTTGGTAAAGATGACTCTGACATGAAGCCCTGATAAGATGGCGACAGCCGTACTTTTTGTTACCTTTATGAATTCCAAGTTTTCATGACTTACACAACTATATAGAATAGAGTCTTCTATTATTTGCATTGCGGGTGAACGGGTAACGAGTTGCGGCGCGGTTCATCGACAACGCAGATATTGCCACCGAATAGAGCTCGCCATCCCACGTACAATACTGCGGCAATGCCGGCGCTAAATAAATACCAGCCCAGTAATTCCTGATCGTTGACCAGGTAGTTATTACATACTCTTAACGGTGCCGCCAGATAAAGCCACGCCAGGACGAACAACATGGCAACCAGGTTGCTCCAAACAATGCCACGACCGATTAATGACAGCCGTGGCCAGCTGTGAGCCAGCGGCAGTCCTGCCAGTAACGGCAGGGTGATGAATTTGGCCAGTTCCATTGCGCCATCATCCAAAGTGGCGTCCAGGCTGCGGGGCAGCATCCAGAACAGCAATGTCATGATTGTCAGCACGATTCCAGCTACACCATAGCCATTCCACGGCGCAAGATAACGCTGGTACAAGGGCACAATGAGGGGGCCCGATAACGTTCCGGCCACCACCAGCGCCGGAATTTGCACGCCCATATGCCACACCATGACATTTTCCATTGCCATGCGGAGAGGTGGCAGCGCCAGTACGAGCCATAACAAAGGACCCGCAAAGTTCGACATTCGAAAGTCTGAGCTGGAGTGTGAGGGCTTGTTCACAAGTACTCCCGTAGCGCGACAATGGCTGCGTTTGAATCATCGTAGTCCAGAACCCGTACCAATCGCCCTTCGGTGTTGACGATATGCACCGCGGCGTTGTGCTCGAAACCGCCTTCGCCGTCGGGGATGACGGTAATGCCGAAAGTGTCCAGCAGTCGCGTTAATGCGTCAGCCTCTGTGACACGGGCGATTTTCCAGTTGTCAGCTACAGCACCATGGTGTTTGGCGTAGGCGCGCAGTCGTTCAATAGTATCGTTGTCCGGATCGAAACTGATACTGAGTAACAGCATGTTGCTGCCCGCACCGTCTGCCGGTAACGCATGTCGCACTTGTTGCAGTGTGTTGCCCATGATGCGGCAGAATGTCAGGCAACCGGTATAAATAAAATCCACCACGAGGATGCGCCCCTGCAGGTCGGAGATACGAAATGGCTTGCCGGTCTGGTCCTGCAACAACACATCCGGTATGGCGGGCATTTGCTGCGTTACCGCCAAACGGCGCGCGCTTTCGGTAGTAAAAGCGCGCGCCCCATCGGTGGCTTGCCACAATACTGTCAGTCCCGTCAGCAATACGGCGAGTGTGGCAATGACGCTTCGCATCTTATATCGACAGCCGATGTCAGGCGGTTTGAGGTCCGCTGAGTCGGGTCAGGAACCGCGTTACGAAAATCAGTACCGATAACACAATCAGTACGATGAATGCCGAAGCAATCTGGTCGTAGCTGATCCATTGCGATGCGTGTTCTGCGTACCGCCGTGGCACACTTTGTACACCGGAATATAGAAACATGAAGATAAAACCCAGTACACCCACCACAAAACTCCAGAACGCGGTACGGTCCAGGCCGTTGTCGCCGGCCAATTCGCCGCGCTTGGCCAGGTAATACATAAAGCCGAATACCATGGAGCCAAAGCCGAGCAGCAGATAAAAATGAAAGTGGCCGGGCACCCACAATGTGTTATGCAATACCGTATTGGCGCGGATCGTGCCATCGATGATTGCCGGGATACTGCCGGCCGCCCAACCAAACGTGGCCAGCAACATTAATGCACCCGGCAGGTCCCAACGGATCCCGGAGCGATGAACAATAGTCAGCGCGCCGTAAGCCGTTACCACCAGTACCGGCAGGCCGCTCAGATAGGAGATAATCTGTCCCATGACCGCCATCCACTGGGGCATGGCGAAGTCCATTAACAGGTGGTGAGGGTAAACGATTAACACCATGACCGTGGATGCCGTCCACGCGCCAAGGAACCATTTATTAACACCCCAGGGCCGATTGGCCCGCTGGGACAGTATTTCATAGACTGCAATCACCGCCATGTAGATGACGGCATTGATAAACACGTGACCGAAGAAAAAGATCAGGTTCTTGGCCAGCAGGGCATCGATGGTAAAGTCCGGTTTGAACAGGTTTATCAGGCTCATGATGAGAATTGCGGCGCCTGCGGTGATACCGATCGGGTTAACGATAGTCACCATGGCGCTGGCCACAACCGTCGCCGGTGGCGCATTGCCATCATCGCGACCAAACAACTGCGGCCACCCCAGCGCTTTGGTGAGGCTCCCGTAGCGGCTGATTAAACCCCGAGCCATATCCAGGTGCAATATCAGGAATGATGTCCCAATGACGGCCAGGCCGCCCAGAAAAAACGCTGCTGCCGTTGGGCTCCACTGGCCCATGGATGAAGCGGGCAGTGGGTACAGGAAAGTCCAGGCACTGGCAAAACCGCCAAAAATGATTGAACCCAGAATCATCACCACACCCACCAAAAACAGTACCAGGTTGAGCAAAAAGATTTTGATGGAAAGTTCGACATAATGGCTCAGGAAATACCACATAATGGCGACCCCGGCGAGGCCGGCAATCCCCACCATGCCCGTGCCATGAATTGTCATGATCTGATAAAACACGTCCATATCGAGATGAATTACTTCCCCTTGGGCCATCCGCATCGTTAGTCCGGCCAGCATCATTAATAAAATGACGACCCCGGCAACTCCCATATAGGCCAGAACGCTGCGGCGTTCGGCCGCTCCCAGCGGGCGGCGTTCAGTTAATGTAGACATATTATTAAACCTCCTCGTTGGTTGCTATCAGCGCGCTGCGGTTACGTGGAATTCAGCCCTCATCCGCGTGTGGGACAAACCGCAATATTCCAGACACAGGATTTGATATGTGCCCGGTTGTTTAAACGTGTAAGCCAGTTTGTTGGTATAGCCGGGCATCGCCTGGGTCTGGGCAACAAGATTCATTTTATCGTCATAGACTGCGAAACCGTGATTAACATCGGCACTGCGTACATGAAACACCACCGGTTGGCCCGCTTCGACACTATCCTGGCTCAACTGCCAATACCACTGGTGTCCGGTAGCCTCGACATTCACGGCATCACTTCCCTGGCGGGCTGCCTCGGTATAGGGCAGGTCGACCAGCGTATAGAGCGTTACCGGTGCAATGACGGCAACCAACACCCAGAACAACGGGGTGCGAAGCCGGTAGGCGCGTGTTTTTACAGCACTGAAATCTTCATTAGCGGACGCGTTGGCAACGACGAACAAATAGGCCGCTGCCAATCCTAGTGTCGCTGCTAAGGTAATAATTAGAGCAGTTGTTTGGATCATTATGGCCACCTCATAAAAGATGTATTATAGATACATCTTCAAGGCTAGACTGTCAAAAGATGTATGTCAACTGCGACTTTAAACGGGGTAGGCTGATTCGATGAGGCGGTTGCTGTTTTTGCGATTTTTGAGTTTTGGGTCTTTTAATTTGCATTGTCAATGCGGTGCGTGAGTCTCTGATAGCTGGTGGTGATATGGTAACCAGTATCGGATCAGTCATACTGCAGCAGCGGTAAAGTCTTAAAATAAAACCGTTCTCGAGCGAGGATGGAGGATAATGGTTGATTGTTCAAAAACAAATCACATCGTGTCAATTCATTCCACTTTCCGGAGGCGGCTCAACACATCGATGATTTTGTCCGGATCGTGTGGCGGCAGGATATGGGCTATCAGGCGCGCCTCCGGATCGATGATGATCAAACCGGCAAAATGACCGACCAGATAATTCCGATCTGGCCCCAGTGTTGCCGTATCGCGAATCAGCTCATGGGTATTGGCGTCTTCAAAATCGTATATAGCGCCAACCTGTTGAGCGAGCTGGTCAATGTTTGCCTTGGAGCCCGTGACGCCCAGCAAAGACGGATTAAAGTAACTGACGTATTCCTTTAGCTTGTCAAGCGTATCCCGGTAAGGATCAACCGAAACAAATACAAATTGCGTAGTATTCTGCAGTGAGTCAGGTAACCGGCCGGCAACTCTATCGATCACTGCCAGCGTTGTGGGGCACACGTCAGGGCAATGAGTGTACCCGAAAAACAGCACATTCCATTGGCCTTCAAGCCGATCCAGGTTAAATGTTTCTCCGTTGTGGTCCTTCAGCTCAAAAGGTTTAATGGCGACCGGTTCGGAAAAAATACGGACCCCCGGCATTTTGATGTCCGGAATTGGCGTGTGTGTTCCAGTGATGATAAGTGCCGTAGCGGTCGCCAGCCCCAGGGCGATCAGCAAACCGATAACATTTCGGCGTTTAACAGGCATTGTTATGTTCACCTTTGTATTGAATGATTGAGGTCGCCATGATTTTGTTGAATATTCTCCGCTAACGTTTTGCAACCAGATGTGCACTTCACGCCAGTATATACCCGTATCGGGCGAGGTGGAAACCCGCCAGATAACACGCTCTGCATGCTCAGTTAAGTCATCGCAACGAGAGTCATCCGTACCACGTCAATCGTTAAACTAACTGGCGTTGAGATGACAGTTATAACCTATTGAAAATAGAGTCAAGTGCTGCAATTGAGCGTTTATCTATCTCTTAAGGGGTAACCGTTTTGCTTGAAATAGTTAAAGATGTATTTTATATACTACTATACTGTCAATGTAAAAAAGCGAAACGTTTCGACGCATTAGTCTGCGATAGTCTGGTGCGCTGTTGAGGGCATGATACAAAGCGAGGTTTTGAGATGGAATTGAAGATATCTGATTCACATATCAAACTGGATGAAGAAGGCTACCTGGTTGATCCCAATGACTGGACTAAAGCCATTAGCGAGAAGCTCGCCGGACAGGAAAATATTGATTTGTCCGATGATCACTGGAAAATTATCCACTTTATGCGCGATTATTATGATCAGCATAGAGTGGCTGCTGACGCACGCTACATTATAAAACTATTAAGTGATGACATGGGGTATGGCCGTAAAAAAGCGCGAGCCCGGTTATATGAACTTTTCCCTTATGGCTATGTTAAGCAAACCTGCAAAATCGCTGGTATGAAACGGCCGCGCGCATGGAGTTCCGGTTAAAACGCGCAGCAACGGCAGCATATTTCGTAATTACGATGATTATGAAAGGGAAGTTCCAGGGTGCGGATAACCGGTATAATGAGGTTAATCCATTGTTTTGCTTGATAAAACGGGCCTGTATGGCATTTATTGGCGAGGCGGGGATTTAACTGGAGAGTGTATAGAATATAGTCTTAATATATAATATACAGTATCTAGCGTGTGAGTTTATAAATCAATGCAATTAACCCATTATACCGACTATTCCCTGCGCGTTCTGGTTTATCTAACCCTTAAACAGAACAAATCGGTTACGATTTCCGAAATCGCGGACTACTACAACATATCGCGTAACCACTTGGTAAAGGTGGTCAATAATCTTGCTAACCTGGGTTATATTACCACGGTTCGCGGCAAGGGCGGTGGTATGTACCTGGCGTATCCTGCCAATGAAATCAATGTCGGGGAAGTGGTGCGTAACGTGGAGCCGAATTTCAATATCGTCGAATGTTTTGCCGAAGAACATAAGGACTGCCGTATCGAGCCCGTCTGTAAATTAAAACGGGTATTACAATCGGCCACCGATTCTTTTCTCACTGAGCTTGACCAATATTCCCTGCAGGATGTGATCTCGAACCGCAACCTGAAAAAAATCGCAATAGCCAATTTTCGCTGATCTCGCCCACCGTTATTTCATTTTTTTTGTGTCCATTTTCCGCGTTGTGTGTCACGGCCGATCTATTATTGGTACTCGTCTATAATCCGGGAAAAATACATTGACAGTTTTGTTTTTAGCGACTAAACATATATATTAAATACATGTTTTGTTCAATGTATAATTCATCAGTGTGGTACCATGTTAAAGTCAAAGCAAACAGATACGCCCAGTGCGAACCGCTTTTCAGCAGGTAAACAGCCTGATACCGCAAACCGGACACAAGCCTGTCGCGTCATTCCAACGGTTAAAGTTGCATTCAATGTGCTGCTGAAACTCTGTCTGGCTGTCCTTTTTGGCTGGTTGATGTTTATCGGGTCTGTGTCTGCCACCCGCCATATGTAACATTCATTTAACTGCTTCCGCGGTGTCATCGGCAACAGTGTCGGATCCGGTGTTCAACCATGGCAAAAAGGCCTCGTCGGTCAAGATGTTCAATAATGTGGGTAAATTTTGACGCTGTTGCCCCCAAGTTATTCGCGGCTATTGTTTTAGTTTATTGCTTACCAGTGTTTGTTTAAGGTAATTCGCCGCGAGCAACAACCTGCAATAATTCAGATAGTTAGCGCATTCAGATCGGTAACCGATTGTGGAACTCAGGCCGGACGTCATATAATGTGGGGCGCATTTAATTCGTAGCTATAGAGTTTATAGTTGATAACAAGGCATTGAAGTGACACCCTCAAAATGACCGTAAGAGTACTGCGTAAGATCTACCAACTTAAAATATCCCTCCTGGGTATCAAGCCACCGGTCTGGCGGCGCCTGTTGATTGCCAGCTCAGCGACACTGGAGGAATTACACCAGGCCATCCAGATTGCCATGGGTTGGACCAACGCGCATATGCATGTCTTCGTGAAAGATGATATTTGCTACGGTGAGATGAGTGAAAATGCGCCCACCACGTTTGTTGATGAATCACGATACCGTCTTGAACACCTGTTGCAGGAGAACAAACAGGCACTGCATTATATCTATGATCTTGGCGACGAGTGGGAGCACAACGTCGTACTGGAAAAGCAGTTGCCCTACGACATCAACGCGGTTTTACCCACCTGCATAAAAGCCAGTCGTGCGTGCCCGCCAGAAGACGTTGGGGGTGCTATTGGCTATTTAGCATTCCTGGAGGCCATATCCGACAAATCCCATCCTCACCATCGAGATATGCTGGATTGGTTTGGCGGCAGTTTCGACGCCGACCGTATTGATCTGGCGTTAACCAATGATTTACTGCAGGAATATTGCCGTTGAGCCAGGCTGGAAAGCCCCCAGCATAGCAGATGGTGGTTGAATGCGTATCGGATTGCAAACCTGGGGATCAAATGGTGATATCCGGCCGTTTATGGCGTTAGCCAAAGGGCTGCAATCAGCCGGTCATGAGGTTACGTTGTGGGTTACCAGTGTCGATGGTATTCGTTATGACGAGTCCGCCGCGCGCCTTGGTATTCATTTACAGCATGTGGCTACTCCGGTCATTGAGGGTCAAGATGAGTTGTTACGGGCCACTACGCAAATAGGCAACGAATCCAATCCCATCAGGCAAGCGAAATTTATCATTGACCGCTTTTTGGTGCCCGCAGAGGCGCCGATGTACGAGACGGCCCGACAACTGTGTCGTGATAATGATCTAGTGGTGGGTCATTTCTTCCATTATCCATTGCAGACCGCGGCCGAGATAACAGGCGCGCCCTATGTCAGTATTATGTTACAACACAACATGATACCAACCCGTTATCTGCCGCCCGCGGGCATGCCGGCGCTTGGCCCGATAGCAAATCGCCTGTTCTGGTGGCTGCTACGCAAGGTGCTGAACAATGGTATCAAGCCTTTTGCGGATAACTTCCGGCGGCAACACGGTTTGCCGGTCGCAGGTGATTTGTTGCGAGACATCTGGACGTCGCATCAGTTGAATCTGATTGCGGTGAGCCATCAGCTTTGCCAACCGTTGCCGGACTGGCCGCTATATCATAAAGTTTGCGGCTTTCTCAATCTTCAACCAGAGACGACAAGTGCCCCTTTCGAACCGCAACTGGAGCGGTTTATTGATCAGGGGGAGCGCCCTGTCTTTATCGGTTTCGGCAGTATGCTGGTTAATGATGTCGATACCCAAAGAAAGACGCTTTCACTGTTAGTCGAAGCGGTTAAACTCGCCGGTTGCCGGGCCGTGATACAGGCCTCCCTGTGGGATCAATGCGGTGTCGATTCTGACGAGACGATATATTATGTCAGCCACTGCGATCACCACCGTCTTTTTCCCCGTTGTGAACTCATTGTCCACCATGGTGGTGCGGGGACCGTGCAGACAACCCTGTTGGCCGGGGTGCCATCAGTGGTAGTGGCCCATATTGCGGAACAGCAATTCTGGGGGGTTGAACTCAAACGCCTCGGCGTGGCAGCCGGTGTGCTGACCCGGCGAAAACTTACCGCGAAAAAGCTGGCGCGCTATATTCAAAAGGCCATAGCTTCAGTGCAGTTGCGTCAAAGAGTTCAGGAAATTGCCAGGCGCATGCGCACAGAAGAGGGCGTATCTTGCGCGGTTGAGTTGATCAATCGGCAATTTGAGCGCTAAATTGAGATCAAGTGCACACACTTACGATTATGGTTGCGTAATATTAAGTACAATAACCAGCTTGCCGTCATTGACGGTGACCGATTCCAGCGCTGACCTGGCCATCTTCTGTTTCATATCATTATCGTCTAAGGTAAATAACGGTCTTTGACTCATCGCGTTGTCCAGCGCAAATTGACCTAATTCGCGGACTTTGGCGTGATATTGTGGTGGAATCTGGTCGATTTCCATTTGCGTTAGCTTGGGATTATTCAGGTAAAAGCTGCCGCTATCCTTTCGGTAGCTGATAGTGCCTGCAATGCGCGCGCGACCGGTTCCCCTTATGCCCCCAGGTGCAACAAGTTCGATGTTGGTAAACACACCAAGTTGGTTGCCGCCTTGCGCAAGATCAATGCGGGGGCCGGAAAGAATCACCTTCACAAAATACGCCTCTTTTTCAACGGGCATGATGGCGTTGATCTGTTGCTGCAGCTGTTGCTGCGTTAATTCAATGGTATAACTGTAGGCCCAGGTGTTTATCGAAAATACAGACATGACCACGAACAGCATCAATCGATTCATAAAAGAGATCTCCTTAGTAAATTTCACCCCGTAATTGCAGAAAACGCCCCAGAAAGGCTCGGACTAGTTTTCACAGTAAATTCTCCACGTAGCTATCGCCGTGTGTTTCAGTTTTTCACCCAGGGTGAAATGCTGAATCGCGCTAAGGTCTGGCGGGGAAACCCGCTTATTCAGGCATTTACACTGCATCGTCGGTTCTCATTTATGCAATAACAGGATTCATTTTTGTAACGGCGCACGTTTTTTCAGTAGCAGAATATATGAAGGATGGCGTCCGGCTGGCAGCGCAAGTCGCGTGCTGCGAGGCGGTTTTAGCACCCATGTCGCGACGACGTGTGCTCGTGCCAGCCAGTAATCGTTACTGAGTCAAATTGGATTCAAGACGTGGTTATGGTCCTTCCGGGAATGGCAGCGCACCGGGTTCCCGGTCGCCTCACCTATTGTGCCATGTCAGTGGCGTAAAACAAGCATTTTTTGGTTTTAAACGCATGGTAATTTGACATGTTGACAACTAAGATAAAACGATGCGCTATCCGAAAACCATATTACGTAATGTATTGATTGCCGCGATCGCGATAAATAGCCTGGTGTTAGTTACGCAATGGCTCGCGTTGTCGCCAGGCGGAAGCCAACAATATATCCATTTTTCCTCCATATTGATTGTTCCCGTCATGTTGGCGTTGCTGGCAATTCCATTGCTGTTATTGCTGTTGCTGGTACGCCATTTACGGGCAAGGGCGTTAATACTAATAGCAGCGTGTGCTATCTACGGTGTCGTTGGCTGGTCGCTGTTTCAGGTCAGTAGCATGTATCGTATAAGCCGGTTCGAGACGGTCTCGGATCAGGCCGGGGATCTGGTAAACGCAATCCGTCAATACCAAAAGGACAACGGGCATCCACCGTCTCGCCTGGGTGATCTCGTGCCGGCCTATATTGCCCGGGTCCCTGACACCGGCCTGGGCGCTTATCCCCATTATCAATATAAACTGACTAACAAAGGAAAAACGTCCAAAAGCCGGCAGTGGTTACACCGGCCCTGGGTTTTATATATTGATATACCACTGAACGATGAGCATTCCGAAAAATTTATTTATTTACCTGTAGCCGATACGCCGCAACAGGACGGTCAGAACATTGTGAAGAGACTGGGTGATTGGGTATACGTGCACGATTAGTGTTGCGCGGTTCGTGACAGGCTAATGGCGGGGGTGCAGCAATGCTTGCAGGCTATGATCAACTAAAAGAAAAATCTTTTATTACGCCTGGTATATATAATTAAGTGTCAGGTTTCATCGCGCTCTAGCCCGCTTAGAAAATCGTCGATCCCTGACTTCTGTTCACTGTCGCCGTAACCCAGGTCATCGGTTTCCAGTTCCCCGTAAGGGGCGGACCAGTCTTCGGGGGGTGGCAACGCTTCAAGGTTCAGCTCCTGTACTGAATCGAAGTCAAATTCTTCCAGGTCACCATTGATATATTGTATCTCGATGGTTTCGTTGTCATCGTCAATGGCTACGACCCGGAATGGATCAGCGTAAGCAGTTTTGTACCACTCTCCAAGTTTGGGGAAAAAGATATTTTCTTCCATGGCGAAACTCCAGCTAAGTATAATGACCTACGTTTTCCAGGTTGTGTGATACAAGGTAACAGCACAACCTTCGTGTTTAACAACACATGATATCTAAAATATAAATACGTATTTTTACGTAGATTACGCCTTTGTACTCGTCGGTAATTAACAGGATTTATCGGCCGATCACGAATTGTTTGATCAGAAATTATACAAATTATGTGATTTGTTCGTTAAAGGCTATCTGGTTTTGATTATTACCGACATGACTTTTGTCAATAACTAAAAATAGATTAAACTGTTTATAGAAAAACGCAGTGCGTCCACTTTAAATGGTTAACTGGTATGTCAGCTGGCGAAGCAGTTACTGATGAAAGAACCAGGATAAGGAACGCACTTGTGGTAGCTCGCAGCGGGAAATCGGGAACCGGCTATTGGCAAGCCTCAATGCAATACCTGCCTTGATTATGCAATATAATCAGCAATAGAGTGTCCGGTCTCGTAGTCTCACGTGTATCAACCCAAGACCACATCTGTTGGCTGATGGTCGTAGAAACGGATTTGGCGAAAAACATCGTTGAGGAACCAGCAATTTATTAAATGACCCCGTCGTTTCGTGGCAATTCTCCGGTGCCGGTTTTATATCGCTGAACCGAAAGCCAAAGGGGGGGTTTGACGGCAAGCCATGGATTGCACAACATACCAGGGACGATATTACGTTTTCCATTGAAACCACCGCCTTGGGGGTATACGTAAAATCCTATGTCCGCTGAACCAGTAGTCTACATCATTGATGATGACGACGGTGTGCGCAATTCGTTGAGCATGGTTTTGGAATCCGAGCAGCTAAAGACCAGAACCTTTGGATCAGCAACGGAGTTCCTGGCGAAGTATAAACAGGGCGAGCCCGGATGTATCCTGATGGACATTCGCATGCCGGATATTAGCGGTCTTGAGTTGTTTGAGAAATTGCGGGAAATCAAAGTGCGGTTACCCGTTATATTTATCACAGGGTATGGTGATGTGCCCACGGCCGTGCAGGCGATTCGCCTGGGTGCGATGGATTTTATCGAAAAACCATTTGACGTCAACGAACTTATCGCGCGTGTTTATGACTGTATAAAGGAGTCACATTACGTTCGCGATGACGATCATAAACCGGAGCAATGTAAGAAGGTTAATTTGTTGACGCCGCGCGAACGCCAGGTCATGGAACTGATGGTGGAAGGTAAAATCAACAAGGTGATCGCTAATGACCTTGGTATCAGCGTACGTACCGTGGAAGCTCATCGGGCCAATTTAATGGATAAACTCGAGGCAAATTCACTGTCAGATGTTGTGCGCATTGCTATTGCCAGCAAACAGTGACTTGCAAAGCTTCAACTGCGCCGGTTCAACTGCGCCCACGAGACAAACTGCGACGACGAGCCGAATAGTATTCCCCATTCCCTCACCAGGGGCTACAATCGCCTGGCCGGGGTCACCAACAGCCGGTCCCTGGTTTGCGGCTCTGATTATACTCCTTCCATAAAACCACCACATCGAGATGGTCTTCACGTTGTATCCTGTAGCAGGCCAGACGGTGCTTAAGTAGATCTACGAATGTTCTTTTTGCATATATTTTATAGACTTTGTAGTCCATATTGAAATTTCTATGACGCTTTCACGAAGGGGTAGTGTATGGAAAAACGCGAATCCACCCGTCAACCCGGCCATATCAAAGTACTGATTTATCGCAACAAGCTTCCGGTTGCAACATGTTATACGGAAAACCTGGGACCGGGGGGGATGTTCGTGACATCGAGCCCGGTGACCTATCACAGGAACACCAGGCTGGAAGTTGAATTTGAAGGTTTTTTTCAGGGAAGCAACAGACGATACCGTATACCGGCGCAAGTTGTTTTTTCCGGTCGAACTGGGATGGGGCTTCGATTTGTTTCTTCCGATTCCTACGAAAATGAAATTTCGCGCATGATGCTGGGGTACGTCTATAGCGAGACCGTCAAGCGTTCAGCGTATGCGAGTAATATCAAATCTGAGGCAGCGGCCTGATGATGAGCCGCTGGCATGCGAACGGGGTGAGGGTATAAAGCCTGCCGCCAATACGAGAGCAGTTAATTGACAACCGGAGCGGGTCATCGCCATGGAATACCGCAATTTTTCCGGTAACAACGGCGAAATAGATGTCATTGTTATCGACACCAAAGACGGCGCGCTGCGCGCCAAAACCCGGAATATTGACCTGGATAAGCTGGTTATTAAAAACCGTGCTTATGCATTGAAAAAGAACTCGGCATTGGAATTGGCGGTAGCGGTTAAAGGGGCAACCAGCAACGTTACCCACATCGTATCAGGATTTTTGATGCGTAAAGGGGATGGTTCCATTGCAATTGTCTTCAGCGAATATAACAATGATTTTTCCAAAACCATTCGCAAGCGGCTCCGGTTACCCCGTGCATCGTTAATCGCATATACAAAATAGCTATTGAAGTTCGCTATCTTTAAATGCGCTGAAGATCAGTCCCGGATGTCGATGATGGTATGGGAGCTGTTCGACGGTGGGGACCTTACAATAAATTTTTCAATCACCTGATTATTGTGCTTGGCGCGCAGAACGCTGCCAATGGTGATATTCCGGAACATTCTTGAATTTCTTTTGGAAATCGTTCCAATGGGTACCCAGGTGACGCCGCCCTTGAGGTTCACCTCTTTGTATTCAATAGTGAGGTCTTTGCTGGAGTAATTGCGAATTTCGGTGTCGGTTTGTGCCGCGCCAAACAGTTGTGCTGGCGCCAGCAATACTAACAATGCGGTTATCTGTAAGATCCTTGTAATAAAATAATCTTTTCCTGAAATCATAAATACCCTTTTATTGCCGTTTTTTGGTACTTTGTTCACCGCTCGGGCAGTGATCCCGGCAGCGGCTGTTGTTCTTCAACAACAATGTTGGCGGTGGTCAGGGATTTTTCCATCTGGGTACCCACGATTAACGATGACACGATGAGAAACATGAAGAACATTAATATACCCAGCATAAAACGCCGCACACGGCCACGCAACGAACTTTTAAGTTCATTGTGAATCAATGCCAGTTTGTTGTCGTCGATGTGAGTCATGTCGGACAATTTATGACGGCGGGATGGCCCCATGGTTTTGATGAAAAAGCGATACGGGCTGATGATACCGTTCATGACCAGATTGTCCGCTTCTACTGCACTGATGGGCGGATACAGGGTTTTTAATAACTTTGCCCGGGAGGAGCTCTGATAACGCCGGATATCCTCCCTGAAATAGATGCATATCTTTTCCTGAATGTGGTCGCCCAGGGACAATAATTTATCGACGGCTTTGTCGACATCGTTATCGTTGGCCGAAGGAAGACAATCAAGAATAGCGCGTTTTTCTTCGTCGGGAAAATCGCAAACATTGGCAAAAGTGATCAATTTTTCGTCCAGTTGCGGCGCCAGTCCGGAAAAAGTGTTCTTGAACAATTGTATATCCTGCCATTCGCTGCGTTCGGACAGGATATCCACTCGTCGGGATATATAGCTGGTAAACATCTCCCGTATTTTATAGAGATTGATTCCTCGCTCGGAATTGCCTAACTGGATCTTTAGGTAAGCGCTCAGTTCCGGCATGCCGGCGGCGATAATGCAGTAGAGCAACACAGTGCGGTCCAGTTCATTGAGTCCCTTGCCTTCCGGCATGATTAACACCAGTAACAACAGGGCAAAAATATAATTGCCGAAGATCCACAGGGCGACATAACGGATGCTGCCTCTGCCGGGGATCTGGGAGCGTTTCATATCAGAATAAAATGTAAGCATGCTGATCAGGGTGCTCATAACCAGTAACAACAGGGCGCCGGGTAGATTGGGGACCACCAGGGAGTTAATCCACTCCATCACGGCACTGTTCGCCGCAATCGTCGTCTGACAAAATCCCGTAGTGGGTGATAACGTCAGCAACAAAAAATATAACAACAGCGCCCGCTTATTGGGTGTACGGGCGCCATGGGCTCCCCTCGCAAGTGGGTAATGTTTGTTCATGATAGTTAAGAACCTCCCTGTTAAGTTATTATAGAGCAAGAGACGATAACATTAGCCGGTGACATCCGCCGGTTGTGGCGACGTTGACGACACAGCGGGGACACCCATTATGATAGTTTTGTATATCGCGACCAGTATCGATGGCTACATCGCCCGGCCGGACGGATCGGTCGACTGGCTGTCCCGGGTGGAAAACGAACAGGAAGATTATGGTTACGCCGATTTTTATCAATCGGTGGACGCCCTGGTGATGGGGAGCAACACCTACCAGCAAATTCTGGATGCCGGTGACTGGCCCTATCCTGATAAACCAAGTTATGTCATGTCGGATAAAACCTTGCCGCGGGCTGACGACGACGTGCGCGTGATTTCGGGCAGCGTTTATGTGGTGGAGGACCTGTTTGTCGAAGAGAAATTTGAACGGGTGTGGCTGGTGGGTGGCGGCGAGTTGGCATCGGCCTTTCAACACGCCCAGTTGATCGATGAATATATCATTTCCATCGTTCCCGTCATATTGGGGGATGGAATTCCGTTGTTTCAATCAGTGACTGGCGACGGGACTGTGCGATTGACCGATACCAAAACCTTCTCCAGTGGCGTGGTGCAGTTGTGTTACGCCAGCGAGTAACCGCTAATGCGACACCCATCCGATAAAAAGCGCCGGCTCCACGGCCCGATCACGTCAGTCTCGTGCTCAGCGTCATCCCAAATTGCTGTCAGCAATGGGCAATTTTGGGTTGCGCCGCTACGCGCCTGATGTCCCCAAAAAGATATTTTTATACCTGAAACAATAAGTTATATAACCGTATTAGCGCTATAAACGGGTAAAAGACTTTTAAATATAAGAAATTGCTAATATAATACCCTCATTTTAGCGTTCCACGGAAAGAGGTGTACTGATGAATATAGACCGTTTCGTTTTGGCGTTTGCCGGATTCATGATTGTAGGGAGTGTTGTGCTGTCACAAGTGCATTCTGTTTATTGGCTGGCACTGACGGCATTTGTTGGCCTGAATCTTCTGCAAAGCGCATTCACCGGTTTTTGTCCGCTGGCCAAGATCCTCAAAGCGGTAGGCCGTAAATCCGGGCCGGCATTTACCTGATACGGTAAAGCCCTTTAATGACAAGGCGTTTCTCGCAAGCGCCTTTTTACTTTCAATTCAGTGGATAAGTCGTAAGAGCCGATACTAAAAACGTCGTAGTAGCAGACAGTCGAGTGTTGTAAATACCATAAACCTTAGCGGATTCCGGTCGCTATAACCTTGAGGCTTTGCTGGTAGCGATCATTGATGTAACTAACGAATCGATGGATGTACAAATTTCATCGAATATACCGCAACCGCGAGGCGTTGCGGGATAGATATGATAAGTTGTCCGTAAAGCGTCCATTCACCGGTGCTTCGCGGATCAAATAAGGGATTTAAAGCCGGCTAAATTCAGGCGGGCAGGTTAGCAAAACCCTTTAACACGTCCCGGTTTCAACCATCCCCGCGGTTGGAATTCGTATCGCAACAAAAAATTATACAATAATGGATGTTTTTCAGGCCGTTAGCGGGCTCGATACGCTATAATAACAAAATAAAAATACCAGTAACCATCCAACAATTGTATTCCACTGCGACAGTGTCACCGGCGACCGCTCAGCCGGTATACAGAAGCCGGCGCTGCGTAACGAGCAACTAAAAAATAAGAGAAACAGTGTAATGCAGAAACTTTCAATCGTTATTCCACTCTGGTTAGTGCGACTATTTCCCTCTATTCGTTGGTGGCACCGCGTTAATGGTGAATCCTTTCGCAGTGATGTCATGGCAGGCCTGGTTGGTGCCATCGTCGTGTTGCCGCAAGGTGTTGCGTTCGCCACCATTGCCGGTATGCCGCCGGAATACGGTTTATACGCCGGCATGTTTCCGGCCATTGTTGCCGCATTGTGGGGGTCGTCGTGGCACCTGGTTTCAGGTCCTACCACGGCCGCGTCTATCGTTTTGTTTTCGACGTTAAGCAACCTGGCCGAACCGGGTTCAGTGCATTATGTACAACTGGCGTTAACGTTGACTTTTATGGTGGGCGTTATTGAGTTTGCCATGGGGCTGGCCAGGCTGGGGACACTGGTGAATTTCATATCCCATTCCGTGGTTATCGGATTTACCGCCGGGGCTGCCATCCTGATTGCAACCAACCAGCTGAAACATTTTTTTGGTATTGAAATACCCCGCAGTTCCCATTTCTACGAAATTATCATGGAATTCTTCGGCCATATTTCCAATGCCAATCCATATATCACCACTGTTGGGGTTGTTACCCTGGCTGTAGGTATCATATCAAGACGTTTTTTCCGCAGAATTCCTTATATGATTGTTGCCATGCTGGTGGGCAGTGTCGTGGCTATCGTTATGGATCTTATTTTTGGTCATGACAAAACCGCTATCGCCACCGTCGGGGCGTTACCGGCGTCGTTGCCGCCAGTTTCCTCGCCGGATTTCAGCCTGGAGACAATTAAGGATCTGGCGCCTGCCGCCTTTGCCGCAACATTGTTCGCATTGGTGGAAGCGGTGTCCATTGCCCAGTCACTGGCGCTTCGATCAGGACAACACCTTGATGGTAATCAGGAATTCATGGGGCAGGGTCTGTCAAACGTGGCCGGCAGTTTTTTATCCGGTTACGTGGCGACGGGTTCATTTAATCGAAGTGGCTTAAACTACGAAGCCGGTGCCAAGACGCCGTTGGCGGCGGTATTTGCAGGTAGCTTGCTGGTCATCATCGTGGTACTGGTGGCCCCCTATGCATCCTATCTGCCCAATGCGGCCATGGCGGCCATCCTGTTTTTGGTCGCCTGGGGGCTGATCGACTTTCATCATATCAAGCGTATCCTGAAGCACGGCAAGTCCGAAGCCACCATTTTGTTGACAACATTCTTTGCCACCCTGTTACTGGAACTGGAATTTGCCATCTTGCTGGGCGTGACGTTGTCGTTGATTATGTACCTCAACCGTACATCCCGGCCGCGAATTTATTCCCGTGTACCTGATCCACGCTTGCCGAACCGCAAATTCAATACCGATTCCACCCTGGATGAATGTCCACAGTTGAAAATGGTTCGCATCGACGGCTCGCTGTTTTTCGGTGCCATCAGCAACGTGCGCTCAGCATTGGCGGATCTGGAACACCAGGAACCTAATCAAAAACATCTGTTAATACTGGCGCAGGGGATCAATTTCGTGGACCTGGCGGGCGCGGAATTTCTCGAGGAAGAAGCCAAGCGGCGCCGAGCAATAAACGGCGGTTTGTACATGTACCGGGTCAAGGAAGGTGTTTGTCAGGAATTACGGAAGGATAAATCACTGGACGAAATCGGTCAGGAAAATATATTCCAAAGTAAAGAAGAGGCAATCAGCATTATTGCGCAGCAAAAGCTCGATATGTCGATTTGCGCCACCTGCCATAAACGGATTTTCAACGAATGCGACAAACTGCCCAAGCCGGATGATTACAAGGGCTAGGCTGCAATCCTAGAAACGGCAAACCGTTTCGCCGCCGTTTTCAATCCAGCCGTGGACCATGTGCCGGGTGGCAAACTCGCCGGCACATTGTCCCTGGTGGTCAACCATGATGGCGCCACCCTTGCCGTTGACCTTTGCAACCAGATATTCAATGCCTTGCTGCATCGCCTGTTGTGCATTGAGATTTTTGAATTCAATGAGATCCGCCATGGTTTTGGCCAACACCGTGCGCATAAAATCTTCGCCGTGACCCGTGGCGGATACCGCGCAGGTGCGGTTATCGGCGTAAACACCGGCGCCAATGATGGGCGAATCACCGACCCGTCCCGGCATTTTGTTGGTCATCCCGCCGGTTGACGTGGCGGCCGCCAGGTTACCCTGTTTGTCCCGGGCCACCGCCCCGATAGTCCCGAATTTCTGTTCCTCTCCGCTGCTGTCGTGATCCAGTACCACCTGTGCTTTGCGTTTAGCCTGCTCCAGTTGTGCGAGCCTGGGTTTCGATGCAAAGTAATCATCAGGCGTGTATGTCATTCCTTGCGCTTTGGCGAAGCGCATTGCACCATCTCCAACCAGCATAACGTGACCGGAATAGCGCATCACCAGGCGCGCCAGCATGACCGGATTGGCAATATTTGAGATGGCCGCCACGGCGCCTGCTGAAAGATCGGTGCCGTCCATGATAGCGGCATCCATTTCCGCTTTGCCGTCTTCGTTAAGCACCGAACCGCTACCGGCGTTAAACAGCGGATCATCCTCCAGCATAACCGCGCAAATTTCTACAGCCTCCATGGCTGATCCGCCCAGGCTTAATACATATCGTCCATGTTCCAGGATAATGCGGATGCTTTCGAGGTAACGGACGGCGTCCCGGTCACTGTTAATATGACGGAAATTTCCGGCACCGCCATGAATCATTAAGGAGAAATTATCGCTCATCAAACACTACTGAATCAAAAAAAGGGGAAATACTCCATTTAGCATACTGGCTGTTTCGGTGACTGGCAATGTATCTTCCATCAAATGTTTTAATTCAGGTAAAGAGACGATTTGTGGATGCCAAACAACGATGAGCATAAAAATCTTTAATCACTCGCCATTTTTCCCATTGCGAAATTTGTCGCGTGTCCAAGTATTTCGCCCGAGGTCAAATCCTCAAGCACGCCAGGACTCACCAGCAAACCCCGCATTGATGGGTATTGATGCTGAATTATCATTTTCCATTGATGCAATAACGAGATGAATACTAGTGGCGAGCGTTGCTGGCTTGAGTAGAGTGGCTGTTGGGTTACGTTAAAGGCGTGCGCTTGTCATGCGGCAATTGCGCAAACACTTTAATCTTGCAACAGGTAATTACCTGTTGCCTTCTCGGGGTGCCGGTAATGCCCATTTGCGATACCGTGGTAAGGCGATCCTGTCGGGTATTGCGCCAGTTCGCAGGGATATGGGCCCCGCGCACAATCGCTGCGATTGTGATTAAGAGGCTTGCTGCGTCAACGATTAAGCAATCCTTTTAACTCGTCTTCCATTTTGTCTTTTTTCTCATCGAGCTTGCTGTCGGCTTTTTCCTTGAGCTGTGCTTTTTCTTCGTCAATGCGCTGTTTAGCCTTGTTTTTTAATTCGGCCAGTTCCTTGTCCAGCCCCTGTTTTTTGATCGCCGTTTGCGCGTGGTCGATCAATTGGTTGAGGACCTGTTGGGAAATCTGCTCCGGTGTTCCCCGAAGATTTGTCAATGTCAGCGGCGGTAACTTTAGCTTGTACATCTTATCTTTCAGCGGAACGACTTTGGCCTGTAGCATAGCGTTTTTCAACTGGAACTTCGCGATCGCCAGCTCCAATGACGGCCCGTTGTCCTTTTCCGTCGGCGCGGACCCTTTAGAGGTTCCTTTGGCGAGACGATCCTTGAGCACATTCAAGCTACCCTGGCGTTCGGCGTTAATTTCATAAAACACATGGGGTGCGTCAATACTGACGAGATCAATGGCAATCAGATTCTGGCTGGTTTTGTTGATATTAATCCTGGTGGTGATTTCTCCCAGTGAAAACGCCAGCGGTTGCGAAAATCCTTGCGGATTGGCAATGGTAAGTCCCTTGATGGTGCCGCTACCAGCGGTCAGTTCGATATCGACATGATCCACTTTTACTTGTGTTTGAACGGCCTGGCTGCCGTATTTTTCAATGGCGGCTTTGACAATGGCATCGAGATTGGTAAACACATAGTAAAGAATGCCGGTTACAGCGATGACAAGTACCACGACGACGGCGATGATGGCTTTTTTCATGGTTGCTAACCTTGCTGAGTTAAATTGGCTTTAATGTATTGTCAATACGACGCACTGATTTGATGAGCGGCATTTAAAGATCACACGCGTTTGTATTACCGTCATGAACGGGTGTATTGCGGTTATTAACGCGCATGTTACAGTCTTCAACGCGTGAATAACGGCAATGATTGCCTGTAAACAAAGTGTAGTACACATTGCATTATACAATAGGTGGCTGAGCCAGGGTTCAAACTCACGACATAAAACTAATCTGCCGGAAAAACCGTTCTTGCGGCGGCCTTGCCCAAATATTGTCCAATGTTTGAGGCGTCGCGTCAGTAGGTTTGTGCTGATAATCCGGTAGTCAGGTTGGCAATTTTGGGTATCGAGTATATGGTTAAAGTGAATCGACTAGCCATCAAAGTCGGATCAAGGTGCAGTATGTCTGGTCTCGGCTGGGAACGGCGATACAGGCTGTCGACAGCCGCGATAACCCGGGGTAACGTGACGTTTTTCAGCGGTCCTGTTGTCGGTTTTACAAAATTGCATGCAACTAGCCAGGGGGTTGAGTGTCTGGTTTATTAGGTCATCGTGTTGTTGGCGGCCACCCGGCCTACGATGCGTAATTCAAATCCGCGGTGGTCAGTGCATTGCTTAACGGGCTGAGTCACTGGACTGAAATAATTGGTTAACAGGTGAATGTTTCGCGCTATGTCAAATCTTAATGATCCACGCGTGCTTTTTGCCGCAGAACGCACGCTGTTTGCCTGGAACCGGACCAGTATTTCGCTAATGGCCTTTGGTTTTGTGGTGGAACGTTTCGGCCTGTTTCTGGAAATTGTCGGCCGCGATGAAGTAAAGGTCTTTCAGCGTAATATTTCGTTCTTTGTCGGGGAGTCGCTCGTGCTATTGGGGGCATTCATGGCGCTTTATTCGGTGTGGCAGCATCGGCGGATACTTAAGACCATAAGGCCGGTTGAGGTGCCCGAAGGTTATAATCTTAATATGGGTATGATTGTCAACGGTGTTATCGGTTTTTTAGGTGTTGCCTTGGGTGTCTATCTGATTCGCGGTTTTGTGTGAGAACCCGTATACAAGGGTCGCCTTGTTTGGTGTTGCTGTTGTACAAGGCGAGACGGCTTGTACACTGCACTAGTATAACCACCACATCAGGCGGTAGCTTGTATCTTCAGCGTGCGCGAGGGTGGGTTAAGCTGTTTTTATTAATAAATGTCAATTCAATCACCGAAGACCCACGATACACTATGGTTAAAAGTATAAATGATAGTTAAACGTGTAAATACATATGAGCAGGATGACGGCGATAGACTGAACTGCGGAATGCCTTATTGGAGAGATACATGGATACAACGGAACATTCGCTTAGTACACTTTTTGCCCAACTGGGGTTGCCGGATGACAGCGAAAGTATTACCCAGTTTATCAAGGTGCATCGTCCGCTGAACGAGGAGGTAACTTTATCGGAAGCTCATTGGTGGAATGAGTCGCAAAAACGCTTTATTCAGGAAGCACTGCAGTCGGACTCCGACTGGGCAATTCCAGTTGACGAATTAAATATGTTACTCCGGGAGCACGACAGCCAATAGTCGTTATCAGTCATTACTTTTAATAACCACGATCAATCATCCCTATCAGTAGCCGCTCAAAGTAACCGTTTTCCCGGTATTCGGGAATCCTGATGCCGGCTACTGGGTAATATCCGCTTTTCGATCAATATCCCGCAATATTGCGGCGTCCGTTGTCGCCAATAATTGTAGTTCATTGCGATGCCGTTCAATAATTGACTTTGCTCCCACATCGCCCTGCAGGTTGACCAGTTCATTGAACAAGTGTCGGGAAAAGCCAACCGGGTGCCCCCGTTGCCCTTTATAGACCGGCGCGGCGATCAAGGCATCGCGTTGCAGCGCTTGTGCCACCTGGATTATCACCGTGGACGGTATGTAGGGCATGTCTGCCAGCGCAATAACCCAGCCGGTGGCGTCGGGGCGGCTGTTTACACCGCAAGCGATGCTGCTGCTCATGCCAAGATGAGCGTCGACATTCGTAACGACAGGCATTCCCAAGTGGGAGAACAATGCTTTCAATTGGCTATCATGCTCGCGGATGACGGCAATGCTGTCAGGCAGGGCATCCAGTAGCTGACGCGCGGCCAGTTCCGCAACGGTCCTGGTCTCGTTATCTGGTAGCCGGTGCAATAATTTGTCGCTGCCAAAGCGGGTACTGCTACCTGCGGCCAATAAAATGCCAATGGGTTTGGTGATAGAGTCCATATTTTTTTGGGGGCTTGTTAAGGTGTTTTATAGATGTACGGGGGAAGCGTTGCGTGCCGCTGTGATGCCCGCCATGATCGACACGGCAATTTCCGGCGGGGTATGACTGCCAATATCCAGGCCGACGGGGGCGTGCAGTTGTTGCAGTTGCGTCTCGGTGACCCCCAGTTGCAGCAGCCGTTCCCGGCGTTGGTCATTGCTGCGTTTGGAGCCCAGTGCGCCGACATAAAACATGTTGGCCTGCAGGGCTTCCATTAAGGCCATATCATCCAGCTTGGGATCGTGAGCCAATGTCACTACCACACTGCGCTGGTGACCGGCTATTTTTTTGACGGTATCGTCGGGCATCATGCGGCTGAAGTTAACATTGTCCATACTCCAGCCGGATTGATACTCTTCGCGGGGATCGCACACGGTAACATTGTAATCCAGCATCAAGGCAATGTTGGCGACATAGCGCGACAGGTGGCCGGCCCCGATTAACAACAAATGCCAGCGGGGGCCGAAGACCTTAATCATTTCATCGGCCGAATAATGGAAATCGGCAATCTTGCCAACATTATGCAAACTGGCTTCGCCGGTGTTCAGGCACACACGGCGCGAGACCAGTTCACCCCGGGTTATTTTCTGTAGCAGTGTTTTAAGCGGCGCTGCGCTGTCCGGCTGTTCAACAACGAGTTCCAGCCGTCCACCGCAGGGTAAGCCGAAACGCAACGCATCCTGGCGATCTACGCCGTAGTTGATAGCGTTTGGGTAGTGGTCCGTCAGTTGATGATTCCTGTAACGGCTGACCAGGTCTTCTTCCACACAGCCCCCGGATACGGAACCGGCATGGATACCGTCTTCTCGCATGACCAGCATGGAGCCGCGGGGACGCGGAGAGGAACCCCAGGTTTTGGCCACCGTGACCAGGGCAATGCGATGACCCAGTTCCAGCCAGTCGATGGCGGTTTGCAGAATGTCACGATCGGTGCTGTAAATCGTCAAGGCCGTGTATTCTCAGGTTACTAAACTATAAGGACACTATAAGGACATGAAAGTCTCTGCCGTGCCAGGCGCTGTCCCGCTTCCAGGGGGCGCGGGCTCCACGTTCAACTCTGGCGTGCAGCTTCGTATTACTATTTCATAAACCAGGCTTGTTGTCAGGCCCAATTGAACGGCAATTGATAAAAACGTTTACCGGTCGCGTCGGCCAGTGCGTTGGCCACCGCTGGTGAGATAACCGGGGTGCCCGGTTCGCCGACCCCGGTGGGATCCTGGTCCGAGTCAACAATGTACACATCTACTTGCCTGGGCATTTGTTTGGAACGGATGACGTGATAGTCGTTAAAATTGGACTGCTGCACCTTGCCATCATCAAGGGTAATTTCGCTGGTCAACGCCATGGCCAGGCCAAAGCCCATACCGCCCTCCATTTGCGCACGGATAACATCCGGATTGACGGCAACGCCGCAGTCTACGGCGATGACGACCCGGTCGATACTGAAGGTATTGTCGCCGTTCATCGTGACATCCGCCACCTGTGCTACATAAGTGTTAAAGGATTCGTGAACCGCGATACCACGTCCTTTGCCTTTCGGCAGTTTCTCGCCCCAGCCGGCTTTTTTCGCCGCCAGTTCCATGACCCCCCGGTGCCGAGGATGGTCTTTTAACAGGGAACGGCGCAATTCCACGGGGTCCTTGTTGGCCGTGCGCGCCAGTTCATCCAGGAACGTTTCCGTGGAATACGCAGTGTGCGTAGAGCCCACCGAACGCCACCATTGCACCGGCACCGGAACCTCAGTGGTATGCAGATCAACCAGCATGTTGGGAATGGCATAGGGCAGGTTCTTGGCGCCTTCCACCGATGTGGCATCGATGCCGTCTTTGACCATGCCCTTTGCGAAGGCGGTGCCGGTAATAATGGACTGACCGACGATCCGGTGTTGCCAGGCTACCGGATTGCCGTGGTCATCCAGGCCGGCTTTGAGTTCATGATAGTACATGGGCCGGTATTGGCCGGCGTGCATGTCATCCTCACGGGTCCATACCAGTTTCACCGGCTTACCATCACCGTGGGCCTTGGCGACATTGACCGCTTCCAGCACATAATCGGAGTGCGGATTGGCCCGCCGGCCAAAGGAGCCGCCGGCATACAGGGTATTGATTTTCACCTGCCCTGTATCAATATCCAGCAATTTCGCCACCGCCATCTGGTCAATGGTCGGTGTTTGCGATGCATACCAAAGCTCGCAACCGTCTTTGTTGATTTGTACTGCGCAATTCATGGGTTCCATGGCGGCATGCGCCAGATAAGGAAATTGATAGGAGGCGGTCAAGGTTTTACTGGCGCCTGCCATGGCTTTGTTCACGTCGCCGTCGTTGCGGGCCACGGCGCCGGGTTTTTTGGCCAATGCTTTATACTCGCTCATTAGTTGTTGCGAACTCTTACGAAACGCATTGGCGTTATTCCACTCGATGTCCAGCGCTTTGCGTCCTTCCAGTGCCGACCAGAAATCTTTTGCCAATACCGCGACCCCTGTTGGAATCTGTACGGCATTGACGACACCCTTGACCTGTTTTGCCTTCGTGGCATCAAAAGATTTTACCGTGGCGCCAAAACGCGGCGGGTGGGCCACCAGCGCCGTTAACATGTCCGGCAGTTTGACGTCCTGGGTAAACTTCGCCGTGCCATTGGTTTTGGGTACATTATCCTTGCGGGGCAGGTCTTTGCCGATGAGATCAAATTCATCGGCGGATTTTAACATGACGTCTTCCGGCACGGGTTGATTGGCTGCCAGTTCCGCCAGCTCGCCAAAGGTGGCGCTGTGACCGGAGGCTGGGTGTGACACCACGCCGGCATCCACCGTGATTTCATCCTGCGGCACGTTCCATTTTTGGGCGGCGGCGGCCACCAGCATTTGCCGCGCGGCGGCTCCCGCTTTGCGCATTTGCATGTAAGAGTTGGCGATGGCGGTACTGCCACCCGTTCCCTGCATAGGGCCCCAAAAATTATTGTTATACAGTTTCGCGTTGGCCGGAGCCGCTTGCACCCTGACCTGGTCCCACGCCGCATCCAGTTCCTCGGCGATGAGGGTGGACAGGCCGGTGTAAGTTCCCTCGCCCATTTCAAAATGTTTCATAATCAACGTGACGGTATTATCCGGATTGATGCGCACAAAAGCGTTGGGCGCAAAGGTATAGTCACTGACGATTTCCCCGCCCGCCTTGCCCGGGCCGGCCGCCGGCATTTTTTCCACGGATTGTTCGCTCTTGTTGCTACAGCCTGCCAAATAAACGCCCAGGGTCAGTCCTGCGCCCATGGAAACGCTGCTGATTAAAAATCGCCGGCGTTGCAGATTCACCGTCGTTAACGTGTTGTCTTTACCCATGATTGGTCTCCAATGATGTGAACGTGCACACAAGTGTTATGCAAGTGCTTTGGCCGCTTCCTTAATGGCGGCGCGGATGCGCACGTAGGTATTGCAACGGCAGATGTTGCCGTTCATGGCGTTATCAATGTCGTCGTCAGTGGGTTGCCGGTTATGGGACAGCAGGTCCACCGCCGACATGATCTGGCCCGATTGGCAATAGCCGCATTGCACGACATTCAGTTTTCGCCAGGCATTTTGGACGGCGGTGCCAACCTCGGAATTCAAACCTTCAATGGTAGTGATGTTTTTGCCCTGTGCGATGCTTACCGGCGTGACACAGGATCGAATCGCCTGGCCATCCATGTGTACCGTACAGGCACCACACTGAGAAATGCCGCAGCCGTATTTGGTTCCGGTAAGTTCCACGACATCGCGGATGGCCCATAGCAAGGGCATGTTGGGATCAATATCAAGGGAATGCTTATCACCATTAATGGTGAGTTCGATCATGGCAGGTGTCCTCCTCGTGACAGGTGGAACGCCTATGCTAACATCTTTGGCCGGTAATAAAAGAATAAAAATTTATTGGCTTAACTGACGAATGTCATTTAAACGAACAGGAATTGATCGGATCGTGGTGAGTCGGTGCCTATTGCACCACGCTGGCCATGGCTAATATGACCGCCGCCAACACAAAGGCGCCAATCACTACGATAGTGGCCGGTTTCTGCCGCTTGATAATCATATTTATCATTTGTCCCGGCTTGACATAAGTGGCTTCGCGCAACAGGGGCATTACTTTTTCCACCACTTGCTGCGTATCAAAGAGCATTTGCTGCTGGTTGAAAGGGACATAGATATCGCCAATTAGAATATTGTTGTCGGAATAAAAAATATTTTTGCCTCTGGCGGCGGCAAATGAGTTGTCTGATTTCTTGAGGATCAGGGTATCACCCAGGGTGCCAATGCCCATGGCGAAAATTCTGCGGGTCAACAGCGGACCTGTTGCCATGGCAAGGACCAATACAACAATCATCAAAATATCTTCCATGCCATCAATCTTGGTAAACATAAAAGGAACAATAGCAACCAGTAACAACGGGGCAGCCATCGCCAGTTTGAGCAGGCGTTTTTTCTGTTGGTTGAAACCAATCCATTCAATGGCCGGGTCATTAATATTGACGTGAACGGCGTCGGTGCGGGCGTGCTCCGCGGAGGAAGGATGCGCAGGATCGGGCTGCCCGCGTGCCTGGGTAATGGCAAGGGTAAACCCGGCAACCAGGAACAAAACGAATAATCCCACCATCGCATAATTGACATGTTGGTAGAATCCCTGGTTTTCCTTCAGGGTAGCCAGTTGGCGGGCGATGGTCTGCGGCAGCGGCGTATCCAGCAAGCGACCGTCAAAATCCAGTTGATAAATGCCGATATTGCTGAGGTCGCTGATCCAAACACGGTTCCGGAACACTGCTATGTCAATGGGGTCGGCGCTAGCGGGGAGGTTAATAGCCTGTTGAAATTGCCACTGGTTATCATAGATGGCAACCGTGCCATGGCTCATGGTATGGCCCATATTGTTGACCCACCAGTGATTGCCCACTTTGGCAAAGGAATAAGTCCAGCTGTCGTCACCCAATGCGTCGTCGCTAACGCGATGGGTAGTTATTATTTCGCCGAAATTCTCGTCGCCGGTTTGCGCGATCTGGACGGCATGATGGTTAGTGTCCGCTACCAATAATTCATTGTCGTGGATCTGAAGCTGATTGGGGAAGCGGTAGCCGTGTTTTTGCACCGCCAGTTCCTTGCCGCCATGATCAAATTTGCGCAATATGTGGCGGCCGGTATCCGCGAGATAAACTGTGTCCGTCGCCCGGTCAATGCTCAGGTGAAACGCGCCGTCAAAGTCCAGGTCGCCGGTGCCAAAACGGGAGCATTCACCGTTAGCAAGTTGGCAGCGGTATAGCCCTTTGTCGTCTTTTTTAGCAACGGGCTCCTCCGGGTCCGGCAGGCGGGCATATCGTACCAGGCTTTGGATGAAACCGGGCTCATAATTGCCGCGTCGAATGAGCAGGTCGCCGTTGGCGAAAAACGCAAAATCCCCCACCAGGTTATGAACACCCATCGACGGCAGGTCGATTTCGCCCATTAATTCCAGGTCAGGGCTGACTTTATATAACGTATCGGCAACATGAATGACCACGTTGCCCTCGGGGTCGACCTGCATCTGGTCCGGGCCGCCCACCATTAATGCTGCCTGCCGCGCCCAGAAAATCAGGCTGATCAGCAGGATGGCGACCAGGATAACAGTTACGGCGGTAACAGGATTAACGTTCTGGTTCATGCAGTTAGTGTCGGCTCAAACGTTGCGATATGAACATACGTTGCTGGATTTTTAGGGTATTTCGTCACATAAGCGGCTGCTGGGTGGCATTCCTTGAGCCGGGGTCATCAATATTATTAGTTAATGGGGAAATCAATCACAACAAGATACATTACACAGTCGTAAGCGGATAATGTTGGTGGCTAAAAATCGGGGTGGCGTAAGGCGTAACTCTCCAAACAACAATCCCGCCACGAGTGACGGGATTGGGGGCTGCTGACCAGTGGTGAAACGCAACGGGTTAAGTTTTTTTGCGGCGACCAATACCGATACCGGCCAAGGCAATACCTAGTAGCGCGAGGGTTCCCGGTTCCGGGACGCTGGCGGGACCATTGGCGCGCAGGTCATCAATAAAAAAACGGTCGCGGTTGCCAGGTGAAAACAGACCATTTCTTATAATGACGTGATTGATAGCGGTATCGGAAGTGACGCCGAAAAAACCACCCGGCGTGGGAGAAAGCACGCTGTCGATCAATGAGTCAGTATTGTCATAGAGTTCGACAGTTTGCAGGTTCCCCGATGATGAAAAGCTCAGTGAAAAGCCGTATACATCAGTGGTGAAGTCCATGCCGAGGGGGCCGACATTGTTCAGGGCGATGGTGGAGCCCGCATCAGTCAAAGCATCACTGTTCCAGACGACCTGCGACGGATTGCTTGCCTCGGGTGAGGAAAATACTACATCGCTGCTGATAGTGCTGCCATCGACCGTTGCACCGGGGCTGCTATTAAAGTCAACAAAGAAAAGTTCTGCGCCAACGGCCGCGGTGTAGTCCGTTCCATTGTCGTAGACCATAACTAGTGCATTGCTGGCGTTACTCCAAACCAGCATTGTCATTAGTGCAATACCAAAAAAAATACTGTGTGAAATATTCCGTGCCATCATATCCCACCCTCCTTATATTCCTGGTGCTTCAAAATATTTAAAGTACTCCAGGAAGCTATCAATGCCTTACCTGATTTGCTATAAAACTGATGCAATATATACACCCAAGGCGGTTAGTTGTGTGTTTTCAGAGTGTTAAATATCTTACAAATACGCTTATGATTTACGTCTGTAAAATATGTCGACAGTTAACAAGCCAGTTAATACCGAACTGTTAATGTCAGGATATTGTTGCTGCTGCGGGGTTACGTTTGTAATTAACGGCTAATGGTGTAAGTCATAAAGCCGTTACTCAATGGATTGGCCCGTGGTGACATGTCTGGTATGCGGGAAGCGCCGGCGTTATGAATGACTGATAGCACAATTTCACGGTTCACGAACCAGGCAATGGAACGGTCATAGAAAAGCGGGTCGTAGGTAGCAACAGTGGGGTCGGAAATATCATCATTATAATTTGTCAGCGCCGGCGTGGTAACCTGCTTGGTGACGGTGAAGACATGGCCTGCCGGAATGTTATACCACCCACCAACGGGTTGCACCGGCGCGTTGGCGGTAACATCAAAGACCGCGTAACCTGTCGTGGAAAACGTGGGCAGGCCCGTAATTTGTTGTTGGCTGATAACGGGCTGTGGATAACCCGTTTCAGACTGATAGTTAAAAACCTGACGTTGCTGAAAAAAGCTGGTGTCGGGGCAGGTAGCAACAACAGCGTCGTTATTGTCTCTTATTTCCCAGTTGGCAATTAATGCGGTTTGCGGTAATAATCCGGTATCCAGCACGTAGTCGAAATTGTAGTTGAGCGTTTGTGTGGCGCTTATGGTAATGGACCTGCTGTTGAACTCGCTGTCAAAATCCGGAGTGTCAACCCAGTCAGTGGGGTCGGGTGCCGCGGGCAGGTTGTCATCAGGGGCAAATTCCACTTCACCCAGTGTTGGCGCGGGAACCGTCTTTGCCACCCAGGCACCGTTTTCCCAATTATATAATGTCGCTACCATTTGCCAGGCTAACGCTGTTTGATCGGGACATTGCAGGGTCGGCGACATTAAACGGATTTGCCACTGTGTGGAGGTGATCAGTCTGACTTCATGGACCTGCACCAGTTGGTCCACGGTTTGCTCCATTGTGTGCTCGGCGCTATCCTGGGGCCGGATATAAATATCGGCATCTGCTGGATTGGCAATCATGGCGTATTCGGTACTGGCAAACGGCAGGTTATTGAGACTGGCGCGGTCTGCAAAAGCAGTGGATGTAAATGTATCCATACTCAGGTCGGTGGTAGCCAGATTGGTGGTATCCAGCGCCGGTACATAAAAATCGGTGCGGAAGGAAAAGCTGGTTGTTGTCGTGTTGCCGGCGGGATCGGTGACTTCCAGCTGGATAGTATGAGTTTCATCCTGAGACGCCTGATGCCAGTTAGACGCCAGAGTCTCCGATGCCAAGGGGATCAGGTATTCGCTGCCATTGTCTGGTACGGGTAGCGCATGCCAGGGACTTAGCACCACACCGTCTTTCTCATATTGCATACGCACCTGCAGATCAGCAAACGGGGTTGGATCGCTTGCGTTTCGATCATCGAAGACGCCAAATGCAAAATAAGGTATCAGATTGCTGTCCAGGTCTGTGCGGGTGACCGGTGTGCCATTGAGACTGAGCCGGTCGGTTTCAATGTATAGCGCCGTTGCCGCGTTGTTGTCCTGCAACGGTGCTGTAAAAAAATCACCGGATCCATTGGAAAAACGAGCCTCGCTGTGGCCGTTACTGGTGTCAATAACAGGTGCGATGGTGTCGAGGAAAATCGTGGTTTGGGTCTGGGTCTCGTTGGCCGCGAAGTCAAACACGCTGATGGAAACCGTGTTTTCGCCGGGCGTGACAGTGATTGTCGCGCTCCAGTTACCGTTTTGATCCAGTGCCGCCGGCTGGCCATCCACGACGATGGATTCAACGCCCGCCACGTTGTCACTGTAGGTGCCGCTGACAGTGAAAAGGACGTTATTGGTAACATCCGGGGAGGTG
>JASFOJ010000017.1:0-50019 GCA_050116575.1 Gammaproteobacteria bacterium
CTGCAAAATCGGAAGTGTTCTCGACGTTAGCGCGGGCGACTATTCGTCGCAGCACGGAACGCACAACCTTTCCGTTTTGGATGGGCTCTCCACTATTAGCTCTAGTCTTTATGTCAATCTTGCCATCGGAAATAAGATTTTTTGCCCTCTCGAAGAATTCATCTTGATACTTACTATTGGTTGTCTGCTCCATGGCCCCGTCGCCGTACTGTACAGCGTCGTTTCTTTCGTGGCCAATGGAGCCAGTAATGTACATTTTCTCGTCTTCGCTAACGTTATATTCCGGCATTGTGACAAGAGAGAAGTGGACAATGCCAGCCTTCAGGTCTCGCAGGAACCCCAGGTTTGAAGTTCCATCCCCCTCTGGAGGAATGTAGTTTTTGAAGTAAACGGTCCCTTTTCCGTCGCCGTTCTTGACGAGTGATCCGCCAACCATGTAAAAGTCGTTATTTGGCCTAGATCCCCACTCATGACCACGCTTTGATCCCGGTATTGGGCGCTCCTTTGTCACGTTGACAAAAGACTCGAAAAACTCTTCGGTGTAAACAGCCTCGTCGTGAGGATAGATGCCAGAACCGTTAACGGGATAATTTATTGCCTGAATCTTGAAATACGGATTCTCGTCTCCGTTGGTAAGCTCAGACATCACCTTGTCGGAGACAAGCGTTGGAACATCATCGGCATTGATTGAAACCTGAGATGATAGGAAGTTAAACGCAACTAGATTCTTTGGCGTTTTGCCATTGCAAACCATTGACTGCTTCACAATGGCATTTTAGAAGAAATACTATACAAACGTCAAGCATTAATGTTTAGGCGCGTACTCTATCCACCCACGCATTGATATATCCAACATCTTCGCCTTGGTCCCACCTGATAAGATCATCAACAAATACTTTATTATCGATAAGTAATGGGCGTATTTGGCATTCGCAATTATGAGACATGAACCCATTAGCAATATACGAATGATCGTTAGCAACAGTTAGGTTGTAAACCACGGTATTGACCCTTTTCTTTTCAACACTTACAATAGCGCTATCGTGTGTAGAAAAATAGAACTTCCGATCGACGAACTGAGACGGCTTTTTGTTGACAGATACCTTCCCGTGAACCAGATAGCTAAACACTTCGGCGTCTCTAGAGGCTGTGTTAGTCGGAACCTCACTGACATCGGGCTTAAAGTTCCCACAGTTTCCGAGGGCGCCTATAGAAGCGTTGCAAACGGCAGGAAGAGTAATACTGGACCCGCACATGATGCTAAGCGGGGTGTACCCAATTCTTTTGAACACCAATCCAAGATAGCTAAGTTCTATTCCGGGACCATCAGGAGCCCATACGAAAGGATTCTCTTTGAAGAGCTTGCCTCCAGAGGAGAGAAGCCTTTCCCAAACCTGGCTGTCGGTAGATACAATATCGACCTCGCCTTCTCTGACGTAAAGCTCGCCGTCGAAGTCGATGGCGGTAACTGGCACTCCGCCCCCAAGAAGCAGGCTATAGACATTAAAAAAACCTCTTTTCTCGAAGGTCTTGGATGGACTGTTGTTAGGTTTAGGTTCGATAGAAGGGAAGGTTTCGACGTTGGGGCGTACGCATCTGAGGTTATCTCCAGGCTCAAGCGTATGCGCGAGGACCCAGTCGTCGCTAGACCGTAGAGGATGCTCAGGCGTTGCCACAATTACCCCGTCTTCTGTCTTTATCTCAACAACATCTCCGCTATATACCTGTTTCCATGCGTGGGTAATTGGCTTCATGTTCCCGTCTGCAGAAACGACCAAATCACCAGGAACTATGCTCTCTATACTAATATATCCACTGTTTGTTAAAACATTAGTTCCGGCAGGATGGCAGTTGGCGTGAGGATAGTCTGGAACATTCTCAAGCGTGTAAGGACTATTCGCCGCATTGTCTGGGCAATCGCACCCCCACTCCTGGACGTTAACCCTAATCCACTCATAAAGACCATTTGACGCCGGGTTATTCTGCCCAGCTATCAAAGCGGCGTCCTGGAGGCTTGCGGCGAGTTCTGAGCGCACAAGCCGGAGCGCCCGATAATCAACGCGCCTCCGAATGCGACGCGTGAACCGTTTAGTCCCGTGTTCAAGCTCGCCATATCTCTGCATTAAAGAATCTTTACCGTATCTTGTGTACTGCTCAATGTCTCGCGCTATTTCAATAACGTCACGGTTTAAAGATATCCCCGTGGAAAGCACACGGTTAATCTGCGTTTGGTAGTCTGAGGCGGCGCGCCAAACCCGGCCAGAATACATGTAACCGTCCTGGTAAATCCTCGATACCATGTTGGTGATAACGGTATCGCTTAGGCCGGTGTAGAAGTTTCTGATCCGTGTAGCACCGCCGATAGCAGAAAGAACGTTCGCTTTGATTGCCGACTCAACCACATATTCAGTTTCGATCCTCGCATATGCCGACCATCCAGCATTCACCGTCGATTTAACCCCGGCGTCTATCGCATCGTTCAAACGCCTAACGGCCCGCTCAAGTTGCGCCTGTAGTTGCATGTATTGTCCGCTCGTGACAGACGCTAGACCTGCCCTTGTCGATTCTCGCACAATTGCCCCGGCCTGTTTCGATGCCTCTATGTACGTTGATCGAAGGTTGCGCATTGTTGCTGACGTAAGCGTCGGCCAGTTCTTGCGGGATTGTGAATATAAGCGGTTGTATTCAGCCTTTGTCATTCTTCTTTACAAACCACGTCATATCTTCCATGAGTTCAACGCTATCAAACACCTCATCAACTGCGCGTTTAACCTCTCCGATTCTGGGGTGGTTGTAATCGTGCCCGCAAAGATATCCACCATCCTTCACAAGTAGCCACCACGCTTGAATATCTCGCTTCACCCCTTCATAGCTGTGATCCGCGTCGATAAATATGAAATCAAACGCCATACCGCGCTTCAAAAAATCGGCTGCGGCAGATAATGAATCCTGGCGTCTGACGTGAACACGGTTAGCGTAGCGCTTTGTCCTGTGAAGCATTTCATTATAGCACTTACGAAAGTGGCCGTTCGGTCTATCGGCGATCCCATCTCCTGAGTTGTAATAGCTGTCACCCCGGACTGGCTTCTCCCACCTATCGACTAAACAGAGCGTGAGGTTCGGGAGACGGCCAAGCAAAGCCTCAGCGTTCTTGCCGTAGCGTACGCCTACCTCTACGCCTACTAGTTTCTGGTTTTCCTTGAAATGGCTTGATATTGCGCGACTTCTTGATCCCATTACCGCCTCACATCTGGTAGACTTCTAAGCCCTGTAACGAGCTCAATCACAACCGGACCTTTCTCTAGTATATCCTCAAACCTAATAATTGGAACCCCGTAGAACGCCAAATAGCCATTATAGACCATATATGCCCGCTCTATTATTTCTGTGTCTATTCTGTTCCTTCGTCTATCGTAGTGAGCCAATACACCATCAAGATCCCTTTTGACGCCGATTGCGATATGGTCTTTCGGTAGGAACTGCTTAAATCGGCTATAGCACAGCGTAACTCCTGGAACCTTGAACCCCCAAGAATCACCATTCTCTGAATTACGTTGCTTGACATATTCCCTTACTTGGTCCGAACAATCAGCGTATGAGGTTGGCAATGTATAAGACGGAACAATCTTCCCGCCGAAAAGAATGTCGCTCTTGATTTTCAATACTCGCGGGTCTTCATATTTGAATCGCGGATAATCCCCACCAGCAGAGACACCCATATTAATTCCGGCCTCGTGTAGAGTCTTAGCTACAAGCGTTGTTCCGCTCTTATGCATCCCAAGGACAACGACTACGGCCATAGCTTACCCAATTCGTAATCGTAACTTCTTGGATCAAACCTATACATCCCGGAGCGCGGATAGTGGGTCAGCTCTGAAAAACGGACCATTCCGCGATGCTCTAATAGATCAACACGCACGAAGTCAAACGGCTTTGACAATTGCGTCGCCACACTCTTCATCCGGCTATACTTGTCCGGCCTTGGCGTCTTTTTCGTCTCCCTGCCGTCGTATTTGACATCCATTTTGACCCAATGATCATTTGCAATCATGTAGGCCGTATGCGTTAGCGTGACTGGCTTCACCCTTCCGCCGCTGTGCTTTCTCAGCGCGTACTCATGGGCCTCGACAACACATGGGACACCACCAAAGCAAAGCCAGCGATAGAGGATGTGCGGCTCATCAAGCCCCCACAGAAGAGGCTCTACGATATAGGCTAGTTCCATATCACTATAACACCATTCGCCCTTTTCCTGTCCGTAAGGTTTCTCCCACTGTTTTCGGAGTCCAGCCACCGTAACCTTGTCATACTCGGACAAAATAAAGACGTTCCGACCGCTCCCATTATTAGCTTTTACAACGCATGGCTGGACTGAATTCATGAGTGCGTCGTCAATCTCGGTCCCGATATATATGGCGGGTTGCAGAATATCAGAAAGGCCGTTGTTAATCAGATAACCACGGCACTGTACCTTGTCGGCTGTAACCCGTAAGGTTTCATTCCTATCGGTCCACTTCTTTACAAGCAACAGCTCACTATGCGATTTCGGATTATCAATGTTCGGAGTATAACCACACCGCTTCTTAAACCTTTCGATGTCGCTATTGGGAATTTGCACGTTTCTGCATCCTTAACCATGCCTTAGCGTATTTTCTCATCGGAGACGGAAGATCCTTGATGTCGCGCAGGCCGAAGATAACTCCGCGCATTAGGGAGTGGTAATGCATCAAGTATGCCGGTAGTTCGTCATAATTGTGTATTGTTGAGTGATACTTGAGTGGAAGTTGCTCTATGGTTGCGTTGCTATTTCTTGCGATTGCTATTTGGATACTTGCCTGATCCAACCCTTTGTGCTTCTTGTCTAATTCTTCATATCTCTTGGCGTTCTTTGATAGCTTCTCGGTCTCCCCAAGCCACAGGCTCATAAAGTCGTGACTTTCTTTGGAACCAGAGAAATAGACGGCCCCTGTGCTCTGAGCGCAGAACCCGACATCCCAATCACCGCCACATTCTGACAACACATTGGGAAAGGGATTGTTATAGAACGCTACATCAATATCGGTTAATAGGATTGGACGGCCAACGGGGACAGACTGAACGATTTCATCCCACCGCCTAATCTTCTCACGCCACGCCAACGTCTTTGACGGCCCTATTCGTCTGTCGCCACGGCTAAAGATTGGAACCTTATCGCTCATGTCAAGGCGACCGGCGTTCCTGCAGACAATCTCAGCACTATCACCGAACACCTTATGCGCAGAATATTCCCACACCTTAGCAAGCTCGGCATATTTCCATTCCCTATTAGGCGTACCAGTCCACATTGAAGCTATTACCGGTCGCATTTCTCGTACTCTCTCCAAAGTCTTGCACCCTCTCTATGATTGCGTCCCATTCTACTAATGGGACAATTGCTCTGTGCCGCCCTTAGTAGCTGTTTTCTGACATGCACTATGTACGGCCTGATCTTCCCAAGGCGCGGCCAATCCTGCTCGCAGGCATTAACGGTCCCTGTCGGAAACTCTTTTATCCTCGCTATCTCGCGCCGCTCCTCGTACAGATATCCGAATGATGATTGATTTTGACCCCTGTATGTTTTGTGCCATTTCTTATGAAACTCGCTATCGGTGAGCATTTCACTATCGGTTCTAATCCATTGGCGCATGAACTCCCTAGCCCTGTCTGTGTCATCAAACAATACCACCCCACCATTGAACCGAGACTTAACACGGTGCCCAGTAGGTCTCTCTCCTATGCCGATATCAAACGTACCATCAAACAAATCTGATGGGTCGCGTAAGACAACCGTGTCCGCATCAACGAAGATAGTCGGTTCGTCAATCGCGACCTGCGAATACGCCTCTAGCTTTATGTGGTTATTAATCCATCCCTGGAATACACCAGGTACCTCATCCGGTGGCTCAAGGTCGATGATATGAAAGCTCGTATACGGCGCATTGACACGTATAGAATTAACTAGAGCATCTAGGCATCTTTTATACGTATCCCTCCCAGGGTAATCAAACGCCGCTGTTACGAACTTCATACCACCTCTTCATTGCTTCGGCATAAACGCCGTATGGCTTGTGACCGGAAAGAATCATGTGCCTCAGTTTGGACTTGTAATGAATGAAAGCCGTCTCATCAGTTATGTGTCCCCAGTCACACTCCACTGCATTATAGTCTCTAGTTGATAATCTCGCAATGTTGACACCAGGACATTCGTTCTTTTCGTAGATATATCCGAACGCTGCTTGGTTCATCCCGCCATATTTCTGCTTCCAGTCAATATGAAAGTTCGGATCGTTGTACATCCTAGAGTTGATCTCTAGCCACTTAGCGAAGAACTCACGCGCCCCATCTGTCGGGCGAGCAAACACAATGCCGCCGTTCATGGGAAATCCAGATTTGACAGGCTTGAATGTCAAAGCAACATCAAACTCCGTTTGGAACGCAGACCACGCGGAGGCATTACATAAAATGTCGCAATCGGCGAATATCACATTCTCATTTTCTTCCTGCATGTGCCTGTTCCATATCTCAAGCTTCACAGAGTTGTTAAGAAGGTTCCTAGCGTGTGACGTGTCGCGTTCGGGGGCATCTATACACTCTTGGACTATCTTAACGTTGGGCATGTTCTTGCGGACAGACTTAACGAAAACATCAAGCAAGAGCTTAAAGTTTTGTCTTCCGTGGTGGTTAAACTGGACTGTTACTAGCTTCACTTATACGTATCACCTCCAGGGCTGATTTTAACATGTTGCGACGCTTAAATCAACAGTAAATTATTCGTCGTCCATCGGGTTCTTCCCGGTTGCCATTTCACCAAAATCAAGCACACTTGCGCTATACGCCCTCTTATGCTCGGCCATTTGAGAGAGGCCAACCTTCCAAGCCTCGAAATCCTCATTTGTGGCCTGCGGGAAATTCATCTGCCACAACTTGTAAAGCTGATCCATTGAAAGTCCAGCGGTATCCATCATCGACGATACGCCCTTGCTGAACCGCTCAAATATTTCAGAACGCACCGAGTCGGAGACGGATTCCAAGATGTTCCAGTCGACTTGCATGTCGTCAAGTGTAAGTTGCGTACTCGATATGTTGGCTATTGACTCAAGAAGTCGCGTTGCAAAGAACAGTTGAGCATATGGCCCGTTCTTCTGCGCCCGCTTATCCTCGACCTTCTTGATAAGTACGGACATTTGCTCCTCTGCCGATGCGTGATTCCCCTCTGTCTTCACGCCCCACGCTATCTCAGGGACACCGGTGGCTTCTACAAGTTTAAGGAAAATATATTGTTTCTGCCTTATATACGACTCATGAGCACCTTGCGGGAAAAGAATTTCGGCCTTCTCGTCCTTCATCAACAGAAAGAGATCCGATGCCGACACATCGAGATCGGCGAGGTTGGTTCCGTATTGCGGATTGTTGTTTACGAACTGGTCAACGTCTTCGACAGTCAAAACCAATTTCGGCCTGTATTTCGCCAAAAGGAGAGAGAGCGAATACTCAATGTCATGGTAGGCTTTAAGGTCGCTTAATATCCTCTCATAGTCAGAGTGCCCGCGTACCTCATCGCCGTCCGCATCGTTGGCAAATGGGATAGGTAGAATACCAAGAACATTTCGATAGGTTTTAGACATGAGCGACTTGTCAATCGTTTTAGCGCCGGTATATTCGATTGTGATTCGCTGCTTAGTGAACGTCCTCTTGCGTCGTATGGTCTCCTGTTGGTCAGTCCCAACCTGGACCGTTAAGTTTTCGTCGGTGACTATCTCAACTGGGTCTCCGGCCTGAATATCCCTAATAATCGTTGGAACCGTCTCGTCCGGTATAAGTTCCCACACAACCCTGCCGCGTTGCGCGTCGAAATAAGGCCATACCCATATGGTCCCCTCGCGGTGGCATTGGAGATGAATTTGCCGAAGCTCATCAATGTGCTCAGAGACGATCCTTGCAAGATACTTGTCCTCTACCTCGTTATTTGATTTGGTCTTTGGAATTGGGAGTCCCATGAAGGCAATAGGAACGGCTATCGGGGTGTATGCCAACGAACCGGCAAGCTTCATTCCCTGGATGGTGTTGTGCCATATTCCACGCGTCAAATCGGAATTGATCGTGTATTGCTCGGAGAGATCACGCGTTGCTGGCCGTGGGGCAAGATGGGAAATCTTGCTGTTCTCTTTTTGGGTCGAGAAGACTTGATCCCAATCGAACGAATTAAGCGCCTTTGGTAACGCCTTCTCAAACGACCTATTTATCAGTTTATCAAAGACTCCCATATTACCTCCGGTTCTTATAGCGGTTAGCTAGGGCCGATCTTATATCTTCGCTCATTTGTATGTTGCCCTTAGTATAGAAGCAAAGAAGGAGTGCGTCTCCCTTATCCGGGCTTCTCCCGTGGCGGTCCTTAAACTTAGCTTTCTTCTCAACAATGCGCCGCCCCTTAGAATCATAATCATAGAGCCTATCGGACAGGTCGGCCATGAGTTCTATGTCGTCTGGTATGTCAATCTCAGGCAATACTTCCTGGAAATCGAACCACATTTCTGAAACTATGTTCGGGTACCTGTCGGTATCCTTTGCGTTGCTACCAAAGTTTATCGGCACAACCTTAGCCCCGAGCCTTCGGAGGTTGTCTCGCGTTGATGTCCCTATTCCGGTTTCATCCACCTTAACGGCAATAGAAGGATCGCCCTTGATCATCGACCATATCTCGTTCGCTATATAAGTTCCGTCCATCTTACGAAGCTCTTTATGATCTATTACCTTAAATCCCTTGCGCATATAAATCTCGGTTTTATCATCGCCCTTGTCCGCTGGATCGCAACCAACCTCAACAGCCCCGTCGGAATCACCAAGATCCCTATCCATTGCGTTCCTAACGTATGCGCGGGACAGGACGGCATTGTGCCCCTGTGACCTTGGCTTGCCGCCGTAGACATGTTCCCAAAGATCGGGGTCAGTCTCCTTCATTTTGTCAGACAATTTTTGAAGCGTTGCGTTCCACCACGGGTTATCTAAGCCCTCTGGTCTAGCTTCAAGCAATACGGCATCTGGATCATTCTGATATGGTATCCATATTTTGGTTGTTACCGGATCGGCTTCTGACTCTTGGTTGTAACAAAATATAAGCTGTGCTCCATCGTTTCGAAATAAGGTAGGAAGTAGAAAGTCCCAGGATTCCGCAGATATTGGGTCTGCTTCCTCCACAAAGAAACGCGTAAAGCCAGTAAGCCCCTTAATGTTCCTACTTGCCCGTAGATCCTTTAGCCCGCGGAATATCCAGTGAGAACCGCATGGAGACTCTATGTACTCCTTTGTAAATTTCCATCCTGGATATTTTAGGCGGTCCACTGTCGCCTGTACCAACTCATAAACAGATTCTTCTAATGAGTTATGAATTTCCCTAAGACACGCTACGCGATGAGGCGTCTGATTGCACTCCTGTACCAGGAGACTCGTCATGCCCCAAGACTTAGCCCCGGCACCCCTACCGCCACGAACCCCCTTTATCATTATGTTATCTGGGCATTTGCCACCAATAGAGACGGATCGCATGTTTTCAACTAACGGGCTAACCATCTCGGCTTCCGCTTGCTCTAAGAGATTAAGCAATTCAACCTCTTCGGCGTCAGTCAGCATCTTTTTCGATATCCATTTTCCGAGATAGTTCCATTATTCGCTTCTTGCGTTCTTCTCGGCTCAATTGGTCGGCACTACCAGCGTTGTCCCTAACAACGTTTAGCGTATCGGACCACATAGATAGATACCGGCCCTTTAACTCCGTAGCCTTCAGCCGATCATACATCTTGATTCTAAGCCCACCGCTCTGGGTTTCTGCAATCTCTGAAATTACCTTTGTATTAAGGTTCTCCGTTGGCTTAAATACCGCCCGCTGAATCTTTGACCCCGTCTCGGGATCGACGATTTCTTCAATATTCACATAATCGCCGATGTCGGCTTCCCTTATCTCGTCTAGGTCTTTGATTATATCGAAAGCGGCTTTGTCTACGTCGGAAAGAATTTCCCTTATCTTACTGTTAATGGCCTTTGATATTTCAACGTTCTTCAACAGGTTCTGTCCTATCGAATACGCTGTTTTAAGAGAGTATCCTGCGTCCTTTGCTGCCTGAGTAGCGTTAAAGCCGTTGGCTACATAGTTATCTATAAACAGTTCTTGCTTGGTTGTCACGACCTTATGATAGCCTTAAATAATAATATGAGCAAGGAATCACAGTACATGCATTAGGTAAGATATTGCATTATCCGGGCCTTTGCCTGTTCTTCATTGCCGACAACAATCTTTCTGTTGTCAATAACACCGGCCCGCTCTGCCGCTTGGGTTATGGCCTTTGCTATTTTCGGTGGCGAGTTTATGCGCTGCTTCTGGCAATATGTCCTATATGTCTCGTCTTCTAGGATGTTATTCGAGTTGCCGTTGCGCTTGCCAACCCAATTAATACGGACCCACTGTGCAACGTAAGGGGACCAATCAATACTTTTCTTCTCTTGGCGGTTGTTCTTTGGCTTCCGCTTCTTGGTTGTCTTCGGCAGCGTCATAATACCAACAGGGGCCATTACAGCTATAAACGCCGATAGTATGGTCTGTAGTATGAATTGAAGCCATGAGGCATCTAGGCCAAAGAGATCATGATAGAAGTCATAGATATTCGTCGTTTTCTCTCCTACTCTAACGTGTGTTGTGAGCCTAGCTCGCTCATCGTCTATTTTTTTCTGCCACATTCTGCGCTCATCGGCTATTGCGGCTTTCCGTTCCTCTATCGGAGCGATGCCGTATGTCCTGAAATTGGCCCTATCTCTCAATGTTAGACCTTCGGTTGATTCAAGTAGTTGCGCCTCTTCCCTATCCAGTCGCCGGATGTTCGCCCGATATTCTTCTATGGCGTCCTGGGCGTTGAGCTGGATAGCCGATTTTTCAGCTTGCTCTTCCAGGACTGCGCCAAGAGAAAATGATTGACCAGCGGATGTCGCCATAATTGAATATGCGGCAAGCGGAACAATGATAAGCCACGCCCACAGGTTATTTCTCTGAACAACCGCAAGCGCAAGGAGTAATGTCAGCGCGCACCCTATAGTTATGGCGAGCCATGGTGTTATTCCATCCCTAGCAAAGCGGTAAGCGTAATAGTAGATTTCAAGAAATGAGCCTAGAACAATGAGTGATACCGGGAATATCCATTTCTTCATTTGTTTTTTATTCTAATTATGTCTGTGGAAACGTAAGACGTTTGCCTTTCGGCCATGTCTATCATATACCAATTGCCATTTGACCCGAGTAACCAATCTACGCTCCACTCCATATACGATAACCCGCTCTTTCTCAAGGCGTTCTCCGTGTCAGCAATGAGTTTGGGTATAGCGGCCTTTGCCTTCTCCTGCATATCTCTGAGCACTGCCCAGTCAGCGTCGGCTAGCCTTCCCTCAAGGGCTTCGTCGCTCCAATAATGTTGCCAAGAATCAACCTGGCCACCCTCTTTCGAGAACAAGCGAACCTCTGTTGTTATTGGGGTTCCTCCAAACGCAGTGAACCAATAATCACACTCAAGAAACTCCCGGGCGACGATCGTTGGCGTGGCTGGCGCGTTCATGCATTCGGACATGTAGTAGAGGTGACGGATATGCCAGGTAATATACTCGGCCGACCTCACAAAGCACGTATCACGCCAGTCGTGCTTTCCAGAAAACGTCCCTGTCTTAAGAAAAAACGGGAACCCCACGTTATGATTGACCCAGTCTGCGACATTAAGCGACCTTGGCATTTCCCATTTTGGGCTATCCCCATATGCCCATTTCAGCATCTCGGTGAATTCCTCGAAAGAAAGGTGCCAATATTCAGACTTGGGGGTTGGAACATGGTCCTTCATCGGATTGTACCAGAACGGGAAATTCGTAGGGCTTGATATGTCCCGGCAGTAACGCATGAGGGCCGCTTCTTCTAGCTCTCTATCTGTGTATTTTGGAATGTTTAATTCTATTTTCACACTTTCTGCCCTCTTCGCTTAGCCTTATCAACAACCTTCTTTGCGGCTTTGTCGGCCATTTTAGCCCTTTTCTCTTTGGTTCTCTTGGTATTTGCGGCCATAAGCTTGGCCGTTTTTCTGAGTCGCTTCACGACTCGCGACTGTTCCCACCACGGCTTTGTATTTTGTTGATATTTATTCCATGCCCCGATGTATTCATCTGGAATATGTCCGTGTTTGTCGAAGAACTCTTGTAGTTTTTCATGAAGTGCGCGCTGATCGTTTAGCTTCTGGGCCAACTTGTCATATTCGGCCTTAACGCTTTCTTTCATGTTACCACCTTGTACATGTATTTGTGCCAATGTGCGCGTTTGCGACAATCTTGCACATGGTTGCTTCAGGCATCAGATGACCTAAATGCAAACTCGCTCTCTTCGGTTCTGGCATCAAGCTCATCCCGCACAGACTCTATGATGTCGTCCACGGAGAAACCATCGCCGATGTCTATTGTAACGCCGGATTCGAGGAATTCATACCACTGACTACAAAAAAATTTCTTTGCTGTATCATATGGCTTTCCGGCATCCGGCGTCCTAAGGTCGTCCTTGGCGCTCTTGATTATCCCAAGCGCAAGCCACTGGAAAGGAGTGAATTTCAAGTTTTTGTCTGGATCGTGCTGTTTCAGTTCGCTTGTCATTCTATCTCCTGCGGTATGGTGTTATGGTGTCTGGGTTATTCGGTGGCATCTGTACCCCCAATATTACCCAATGCCGCTCTTAGAAAATGATTCATAAGCTCGCGCCCAGTTTCAGCCTCGTCGCCTGTTCCTCTAAGCCAATAATGCATACATAAGTCTATAAAATTACTTGAATCCATGCCGCGTATTGTTTTTCCAGCCGCATCAACAAATTGGTTTATCTGAAATTCGTTCGTTTCAACAAAATCAGGAAAGCACCATAAAACGGTGTCAACCTCAACAATTGCGATACCGTTGATAACATGCACAAAGAACGGTTTTGACTTTACAAGAAAATTTCCGTCATACGTTTGCTTGTTCATTATCTATACACCAAAAATTATGCGTATGACATATCTTCAACCATCGCATCTTTCGGCGCGAAGTCCTCTTCAAAGAATTCGTCCCACGCGTCCTGGAATGCAAATTTTGTCGCCCGCTTGGGATGCCACCGATAAAACCACATAGCCCAAAACGCCAAACGCAAGTTCCAAAACCACCTATTCATATTCGTCTCCTTCGTCAGTTCACCACCACTCATAATGGAATAAAACAGCCAAGCCAGCACATCGTCATTGACGCAAGTGTGGGCTGGAAGTGTTTCATTGCTTGTCCTCCAAAGCATTCTTCATCTCCACAGCCGTCAGGAATGGCGAAACACACCTTGAGCTAAATCTCTCATGGCAGAATCGGCAAACTACAACAGAATAATTTTTATATCCGAACGCGCTTGGATGGTTAGCATAGTGCAACCCTCTGCGTCCACAGTTGGGACACGGCCTCTTACTACTATCCACATCACTCTTCCCTATGGCCTAATTGGTTTTAGATCGCGATCAACGGTTATCCCAAGTGACTTGAGGTACTTATATATCCTGACCGGCAAACCTCCTAAGTCCAGTATGTGTTCGTCTGAATACCTTTTACCGGCCCACACGCTATAAGACTCGTCAATCACACGCAAAGATTCTAACAATAGACATATAGCGACTGCATCATTTTCCATATTACCTCTCCTCTATATCTATGTGGGCGGGTGGGAGGCAGGGGCGGAAGTTGAGCCACGCTTCCCAACCTTCTCTCTGATATCTATTCGAGCCCATTCCTCCCAAATACCCATAAACGCAATCAAATTCGTCATAATCCCAAAACTTCCCGAAGTCGCCTATCTTGGGTTCTGGTTGGGGGTCGTCTGGGGTGAAACACTCATAGCGATCATTGGCCGAAATGTATCTATACGTAGATCCTTTATCATGAACAGCGACCAATGTTCCGTGCTCAGTTCCGATACCAATATAGTCGCTAAACCACCCAACCATCCCAACCTCTGGCTTGATTGGCTCGGGTTTCTTCTCGGGCTCACTATCTTTTGCGACAATCCCGCGAGACTCAAGCGCATAATTAATCTTGTCGTCTATAAGGTCGATTATTTCTTGCCTATCCATGATTTAACTCCCTACATTTTACCTCAGCTTCCACCATCGGCGCAAGGTCTTCAGACGGCCCAACCAGAAACGCGAAAAACGTAAATCTGTCCTCCCAATTTTCGGCCGTGATCATCCACCACAAAAAGCGCATTCGGTTCTTAAAGTTGTTCATGTTACCCCCGATATATTGGCTTTATAGCCTGTTATCCGTTGTTATTCGCGGTCTTTTGGCTTTTCCGGCTCCCAGTTATCTGGAGGCTGTCCTTGGTTTTCTTTGGCGAGAATGATTGTGTTTGTGAGCCCACGGTAAATAGCATATTCACCAAGCACCCAATAATTACGACCAGCACACACCCACACAGCAGCATTGTCCGGCGTGCCATCATCCGGCTCTCTCCATTGGTCGTCCGTTGGGGTGGAGCGGGCGTTCCAGGCTTTCATGAGGTCACAAGCAAAATCTCCGGCTAGGCGATATTCAATATACCTGTGATAGTTGTGCCCTAAGATTTTCTTGAGCTGTTCTTTTGCGACATCTGCCGGTAGTTTGTCGGCCGGATTCAACTCATCCATTATCTTTCCTCCAGGTCACTAAATAACTTCATAAGGGCCGTGGCAATATCGCTGGCGACAAAAGCCTTCACTCATCAGTTTGCGCATTATCGAGCAAGCGTATGACGGGGAAATGTTGACCTGCTTGGCCATTAGAGAAGGCCAAGAGACGTTGAAATTGTTTTCTTTATTGTCAAGCATGGCTCTCTTCACTCTTTCGACTGCGCTCATGATACCTTCCTCCCGGTCATGCGTTCTCGGAGCCAGTGGGCGCAGGCTTTCCACGCCGTTTCCGGTGATCTTCCATGTTCCTTTGGTTCTATCCACCACTTATCCATTGCCGCCTCAATCTCCTCATCACTCGGGAACTGGTGGCGTCCGAAATCGTCGTATAATCCATCTCTGATTCGCCTTAAAACACGCCTAACTCCCGATAAAAACATCCCATGAGTCCATTCGTTTGATTCGTGTTCGTTTGCGACCCCGAGTTTCGTCATAGCTGTTTTCAAGGATACTAAATCATCAACAGTATGTTCCGCCGGTTCCTCGGATGATTGGAGGGCTTCGGCGGCGGAGTTTAGCCTGTCGACGAAATCGGCGATGTACATGATCGGTTCTCCGTCGCTCTCTCTGTCGTAGTTGCTGACAAAGGAAGCGGACTCGAGCAGTAAATGATAGATTTTCTCACGCATCGTCATTGGTGGAGTCCTCCTTGGCAAACACTATTGATTCAACATATTTCGGATTGTGCAACGTCTTTTGGCCGTCCTGTACTGCAACGATCCAGAACTCATAACGATCACCGTGATATGCCGCTGAGAAATAAAGCTCATCAACCGCGTGACTGGGGAGAGATCGACCCTCTCCGTAAGCGTTTTGCGGCCAGGAAACACACTCTATCTTTGCCCCATCCATTTCGATGGTATTCACCCCTCTACCTCATCGCCTTTCGGCTTGTCGTGCCATTCGTTGCTACATGGCTCTTTTGCCGCATTGCCAACACTGTATGGACCCCAGCGGCATTCCGGGCACCTATCCTGTTCTTCTTTTTCGACAGACGGAAACTCGGGCTCATCCATCCCCATGGCGCTAAAAATGGGTTCCGGTTCATCGATAGCATGTTCGTTTTCCCAGTGTTCATAAAATTCTTCCTCGGTCATATCCCCAGCACCACAATCAGGATATAAACACCGAACGAGCTCTGATCCGGGGGCCTCTATTTCGCACTCCGGAATATTATCCGGTTCCTCTTCGGTTGTGCTGACGTTTTGGGGTTGGATCTTGGCGTTAATCCGTTCAATCAAATCCCTCCCCCACTTCGTTATCTCAGATACGCCCAACGGCTTGAGCATTCCAGATGTCAGCGATTTTATGATGTCCTGAGACTCGCCCAACATACCTCGCAGTTCCCGGTTCTCCTGTTCGAGGGCGGCGATGCGGTTCTTATCAGTCATACCAAACCCGGATCATTCCGCTCTTCTCGATGGTCAATTCGTCGGGACCAACTATCCATGTACGCTCCCCATCAACCCCAGATGCGTCTATTTTTGATGGGTCAATAAAAACCGTATCGATATGGCTGAAATTGCCATTGTTCATTTCGGCATGACCATCTGGGACAAAAACGCCGCCGGGGAAGCACCGAACGATCGCGCGGAAATCATCAAACGTAACGTCGTGATTACCCTCGGCTATCGTTTCGCCTGATTCGGCTTGCCATCGGTCGAGTAGTTCTAAAGTCAATTCAGTCATCCCTCAATCCTCCTTTGAGTTGGTTAGGCGTCGAGTATTTATTCTGCAAACAGAAATAAACTCGTTGTATAATTTTTTTGCGTGTCGATCACCGCACTTTTTGTTGTGTTCAAGATGTGATGGCATATCCCTTACACGCTTTCTGCAATACGGACACATATTGTACATCACTCCCCCTCATCCGCCTTGATGCGGATCGGCTTGCCGCATTCTGGACATGCCCTAAACGCTTGTGGGTTGTAAAGAATTTGAGTATCACTACACCCTATTGAATAGCTGTCACTCCATTCCGTTTTCGTCCACTCGCAGTACTCCGGTTCTTCTTGCTTGTGGGCGGACAGAAAACACTCTGCGTTTGTAAGCATAAATTGTGATTCTATCCCCTCATCCGCATAGGCATATAACTTCCTAATTATCTCCATCGCATCCCGCATCTCCGCTTCATGCTTGGCTTTCAGGGCGGAGATTTTGTGATCCTTTCTTATGTACCAATCCTTGAAGCCTACCCACAGATTGTGCACATTGAATGCTGTATAATTCCCATGTTTATCCTTTGCAAAAAAACTCTTTCCGTCAAACTGTTCAAAGACCTCTCTGGCCCTGTCTTCCTCAGTCATTGCCTTCCTCTCTCCTTCTCCATTCCAGCCTTGAAAGCGGCCACTATTTCGCGTGCCCGACTACCGTTGCACTCGGCTATCGCTTCCAGACCTTCCTTGCTTTCGATCCAGTCGAGGGCGTCCCGTTCGTCTGTGTCAACTATCGCAGTCATCGTCACGCTTTGACATCGCTTTGTAGTTTTCACCCCAAACAAGGAGGACGATTAGAATGGCGAAGAAAAACCACCCGATTATCCGCAACCCAATCATGCCATCTCCTTTATTCTGTCCCAATCTCGCCTACGGCGATTCATCATGGCGATGTAGTCAGATACCCACAGGGGACAATCATGTACCTCAAGCGTTGTTACGATTTGGTCTAGTTCGAAAATGTCCATTTACCCTCCGTGTATCAGAATCCTAGCAGTTTATCGCTCGTCGTTGTGTGTAGATTGTGTGTTGTTATCTTGTTGTTTGTGTGTGTTCATGCCCACATTGGGTCAAAGTCAACTATATCGCCAGGAGAAAAATCGGTACTCTTGAGAGCTTCGATAACTTCCCTCTTCCCGGCGCGCATTAATATCTGCGCTATATTATTCTGCTGCCTGTTGTCTATTCTCAAATCCTCATCCCTTACTGCATGAGCTGTAACGCGCTTAAACGAACCCTCGTCAACAACCTCAAGATCTCCACAAATTAATTCAACGACCATTATCAAACTCCTTCCATGTTTTACCGTCCATTCCCTTTGTATTCAAAGATCCGACGAATCTACCGTGCTCTTCGCACAGCGGATGCTTACAATTGGGCCCAAGTGAGTAGCGAGCAGGCTTTCCGCATTGAACCATTTCACCAAGATCCTTATCAAAGAACCCATAGCAACACTTCGGCGATTCTTTCAGTTGTTCTTCCGTTAACATATAAAATTTAGCCATTTTTAGGCCCTCCCATCCAAGGCATAAGATTCTTTACATCGCCCTGCATCTTTTTGAGGCTATCCGGTCTCGTCCTTACGCGGTTCGCAAATAAGCAACACTGGCGGCATACGCAATCGTCGCAATACTCGTATGACATTTCGCCCCTTCCGAACTTGTCGCAATCAGGGCCATAGACCCGTGTGCCACGTTCCTTCGTTGCACACTGCCAGCAGTCTTCTTGAACATCGATCATTGCGGTTCCGGCTGCATCAGTGACTCCCTTCGTGTTTCTGGATCCGCACCGAGGGCAAGCAAAGGAACTGAGCGAATATGCCGCTCCGCAGTCGACACAGAGCCAAGCACCTTGGAAAACGGTTGAGTGATCACGGGCGGCCCGGCTCGTCTTGTATCCCAACTCTTCCAGCTTCTTTGAAAACCACCCTGACGACGGACACCCGAAGCCGTTCCACTCTGTGCGATAGGCGTCGAATGCTGCGGTGATAGCCGCGTCAGGCTGACCTGCCATAATAGCGGTTATATCCTCGATAAAGCCCTGCTCAGCTTGTTTCGGGTATTTCCTCTCCAGGTTTCCGGCAAGGTCACTTAGGGTCATCTTTCCATCCTCCAATCGGCATGATTTTATCTAGGCGCTCGGCTACTGGGATGTATTTGGGCTTTTCTTGTGGTTCTTTTTTCTCCCATTTCCGAAGTGCTAGGTTGTGGTCCTTATATTTGTAGCCCTTTAACTGAATCCCTTCATCGAGCTTGGATATCATTGAGGACAACTTCTCTTTTCCCCATTCGGAAAGAAGGCGCTGATATTCGGCTTCGGTAAGTAGAACATGTTTGTATTCGCCGTGTTTGTGTTTTTTCGGCTTATTCGTTTTTTCCGAATTTGCATTTGAATTTATATCTTCATTTATAATTTCATTTTCATTTTCCGTACGCTCAACGTACGTTACTTCGTATGTTCTATCGTCTGTATTAACGTACGTTCTAATAACGTACTCAATGTCGCCATCAGAAAGATCAAACCACTCACCCTTTATCCTTTTAGACGAGAACTTTTTGTGAAGCTCTGACTCTACAGACCTCTTTACTATGCATGTAACATAGAGAAGATAATAGTCTCTATTCCCAACCGTTTTAGCTGGTTTAGATTGGTTTCTCATCTCAGCGAGGCGGCGCAATGGATTTACAGAACTACCAATCTTTATATATCCAGTGTCCCTATCTTTCATTAGATATACCCGCACCTTATCCTCATCTGATTTAAGGCGGGAATTTCTGCGGCTTTCAGTAAACTTGCGCCTCTTTTCCGCTTCAATTTCCATGCGCTCGTTGTAATAAAAACCACAGTCATCAATCAAAAACTTTTCTATCAGGTCAACGTCTTCTTTTCTTGCTATGCCGAAAAATTGTTTTTCTGTCAGACGCCCTTTCTGGTGCTGGAGGCACAGGATTTTAATATACCTTCCAATCTCTGCGTCATCCATTAGGGCTGTCCCGACAAGAAAGTCTGAGGTATAGAATAGGACTGCTGGGTCTTTAGCCATTAGCAAAGACCATCTATTCGCTTGAACTCGTAAACCCATACCCACGGATTGTCGTCCCACTGTTCCCCTGGCCTAGACACCGAGTTCCAAAGTGAAATCCACTCAGCCCATTTGTTATCCTCGACCTCAAAGTCGTATCCTATTAAAGATGCCGGTGCGATTCCTTCTGCGATGCATTCATGAGGCTTGATATCTTGCAATCGCTCAACCCGTACGGCTGTAATTTCCAGGAACAGGCGGGCGGCCCACCTGGGCATGTGGATTGAAGGAAACGATCTAGATCCATCAAGGAACCTCTCAGCCTGGTCGACGTGTTCGTCGCAAGTCAAATCATGTTCTACCGTGAGGTTGTCCGCTTTATAATGGACAGTAGTGGGATAGTGGCCGCCCCATTCGCGATATAGAGAAACAACGGAAAACGTCTCCCGGACATACAGGCGGTCGCCGGGCTTCATTGGAGCCTTGATAGTCTGCCCGCTCCAGTCCACGTCAGAACCATCTTCTCCACTTGGTTGAGGAACCCACCACGTGAACTCACAAGGTGCCGTTTCGTCAGGCTTCTCTGGTTCGCCGTATGCAAATACCCACTCTGGCTGAGGACTCACCACCCGCCGTGTCTGCGTCTTCCGCCCATCCAGAATCGCACGCACCATCTCGGTGTTGAAAAGTATCGGCTTAATAGACATAAAAAACTCCTTTGTACTCCCCGTAGCGCCCCGACAAGGCCGGAACGGAATGCCAAATCGGGCAGGGAGAACAAAGAAGTCTCGAAGCCCGTCCCTAACTGTGCAAGCCCCCGCTAAAGGGCATAGTTATACTACCACAATATGCGGAGATGGGCAAGGATCAAAACGGCACGTCGTCTTCAAACTGCGGACTAGCCGGATCGTTTCTGTCTGCTGGCCACGACTCGTTTTTCTGGTCGCCACTGCCCTGCTCCGGTCTCCATGTATCAACGGATACCGAATGGGTCTTCCCGTGACTAGGCTCTCTGCGGCTGACGACATCGAGTTTGATATACTCCTCGCCGTCGTACTCGAATGAATTGCCAGCCTCAGCAGCAGATTTCAGCTTACCGAGGTTGATAGTCACCTTGGTTATGTCGCCGTACTTGGTCGGTACAATCTTGGCCGAACCGACGTAGATTTTATCGCTCATGATTCCTCCTCTCCACATCCAGACGACATTCGCAAGAATTTGTCTGTTACACTAATATTAAGCGAATTAATAAACTCATCGAAGTATTTGTTGCTTACCCATTTTGGTTTCCTCAAATAGCACAGCGGAGCGATTCCTCCCTTTTCGGTTTCAATCCAGACCGTAGGGGATTTAATGCCGAAAACTGTCGGTTTGGTTTCAAATGATATTAGTTTCATATTACCACCCTTAACGTTTATATTTATATACGCAAATCAACTTATGGTTGATATTTTTAGACGTTATCAAACCGCCCAGCAACCTCTTTCAACTCCTCAAGCATCTGAGCATCATGCTCGGCAAGCGTCATACCGCGATCAATAAGAAAGTCTTTTATGGTTGTGTAGTTGCTTGTGATGTCTGTTAGATGCTCGCGGTACTGATGCTTTGATATCAACCAACCCGAGTTGTTATCCGCCTTTCTATGACAGTCGCCAACGCACACGGGGACGCCGTTCCTGTAGTCATGTCTAAGAATGCGATAGCGCCTCTTTATCAGGTGGTGGCACTCCATGTCCGATGAACTACGGACGCGGCCACACACGGCGCATGTGTTGTTGTGGCTGGCTAGTATGGCCCTCCTCCACCACACTTGCATGGCCCTGTCTGTTACAGTCTTTTTTTTGCTCATCTACGCTGCCCCTTTCTCAGTTCTATACCATATTCAGCCGCAAACCTTTCCGTCACCCGAAGAAGTATCTGCTCCTCCTCTATACTTGCTTCACCCTCAGACATTGGCTTTGGTTTCCCCGTGAGTATATCTATTACAGGCGATCCGTCAGCGTGGCGCATTGGTGGCCATCCCTCATCCATCGCCATTATTTTCATCGCCATCTTTACATGTCCCAAGTCGTTCCCTGTAAACACGGCTATGTCCTGGAACCAGTCGTGAACAAGGCCCTGCTGACCCCTTGATCGCCTAACGTATGGCGGCGAGACTTGCACCCGTAGATACCCGTTACGCTTCTTTTCGCAGTAATCCAAGATGTCGCGGAACGTTTGCTGAAACTTGTCAGGGATCCTGATTCCGCGATTGCTAGGTATTTTGACTATGATGTCTAATTTTTTCACGTTAGACGTCTTCTATGATGGTGATGGTCAAAGTGATTGAACCACGATGGCCAGAAGTATCCCAATGCTAAAAAGCGACCCGGCCAAGAAACCAATAACAAAACCAAGTGGAAAATCTTTATGTTTGTGGATGTGCGTTGTGGATTCCTGTGTACATGACAATTCCTCATATTCATCCATACCCAACTCCTAATATGTCCAGATAGAAACTAGAGCCGCAAAGATGGCAACTCCAAGCGCCATAAAGGTAACGATAACAATAATCGCATTCCTTACAGGTGCATCCTCGTATTTACCGCCATTAACGACTAACAACAACCCGACAAGTGCTGGTAAAAGCGCTGTCAACATTATCTTAAATGCTATCATATCCAACTCCTTTGATGGTGATGGTCATTTGTTACATTCTATGCCGAGCTTAAAAATCTCCATTATTGCGCCAACTAGATAGTCAGGATCGGAAACGTCTTTCTGATAGTCACGCTCATTTATCGCTTTCAGAACTAGACCATCTATGACATGCTTGTGTTTTGAAATGGCTTTCTTTACTTCAAGATAGGCGGCGGAATCCTCAGACCACCATGCGTCCTTCTTTCGGAATATTGAATAAGAACTTGGATCATGCAATATATCTTTAACCTTGTTGCGAATCTCCTGCAAGTCTTTCTTATCAATGGCTTCATCCATTATGGCAAATGCTGAATTGTATGCCATGTTTGACAAAACGCGCTCCTTGTGATGTTCGTTGCCATCACCGCTTAACGTCTTACGTACATACTCAACGCACAAATCCTTAATTTCTTCGTGTGACAAATAATCTTCAATGTCAATCTCAAACTTCATATCCAACTCCTTATTAGCGCGATGGCTGAATCGAGCCTATCTCGCAATGGTTTCAAGTCTTCGTCTGTGGCAACGCCGCGAATAATAATAAGTTGCCTACTGTCTGGGAATCTCGGGTCGTAGGAACAAAGCGCATACGGAAGAAGCTCGGTTACAAGGCATTGACCAAGAACCTGATACTTATATGCCTTGAACAGTTCGTCCTTATCTAGCTCGTAAAGCAAATGCTGTTTGCTGGTGGGGCATTTTGTTTCCAAATTACCCCAATCTTCTCCGTCTCTGACGATAATGCCATCAGGAGACCCACCAACGTACTCCGAAAGCTCGAAGAACCCGCACGTCCGCACAGTCTCGAACTCTTGCGCCTGGAACAGATACCTTGCGTTATCCTCTTGATCGATGCCCCATTGCATAGCAGAAGATGTATATGACTCCTCGCGCTCCTGCGTGATAATCTCTGCTGCGATCTCTCGAAGTATCTTCAACTGTGTGTCGTTCCACTCGGTTTTTTGCCTGGGCGTTGGCATGAGGATACCGAAGTTAGAACAGGTTATCTTGCCGATGCGGAGCTTGAACCATTCGTCGCTTCGCTGTTCTACTTTATACTCCACTCTGTGCGTCCTTAATCTCAGCCGACAGCTTATCGGCGTCGGCCTTTGTCTTCACCTGCTCGACGCGTCTCTCAAGGCTTTCTCTATATCCGTCATCAATTTGCAGATTGCGAATTGCCTCAAGTTTTTCACGCCGCCATTCTTCGTGTGGGTCTTTGCCGTTGGTGGCCGGACCAGTCGATGCGTCGGTATCCTCACCCTCGATGGTAATACCAAATCCAGCGACGAACGTATAGCGTTGGCCATAGGTAGACATAGACGCAGCGACCTGGACGGAATTCATAGCACGAGTCCCCTCAAGTTGCGGCACAAAAAAGCTGTTTTCCTTTGTGTGGCCATAGCCGGAGATGAACATAGTGGTTTTCTTCCCACCTTCGTAGTTTTCTTCATCCCATCGGTAGCTAAACCCGTGTTTCGAAATGGTAGGTCCAAAATGCTTCTGAAGCTCATCAAGCGGGGCATAATTGGAAGAGGTGCCCTTATTCTTCTTTGTCCGCTTGATCGGCGTAAAAGAAGCTTGCATATTGGCAAATTCTTCCTCGAATGTAAGCTGTGCCTGCCGCGCTTCCTCTTTAGCCCGAAGATCAATCAGCTTTTCAAGCGCGTCAACGTTGCCCGTTTCGATTGCACGGAGCATGATTTCATCGTTTTTGCTCTTAATCTCGGCAACTTGGTCTTTTTGCCGTTCAGATGGAACTATTTCTAAATCCACATTTACCCTCCATTTACCAGTGGTATTTGTTCAGATTCAAGATAATCGTATACCCGTTCAAGAGCGGGGTCGTCAGTCGTTACCGAGAAAACGTTAGCATTACCCCAGTCATCAAAGAGCGTGAATATAACAGAATCATCCAGCCTCTCTAACCTGTAACATGTCTTCGTTTTATACTTCTTCCTGTGACTCAACGGTGAGATTGGAATCACAGTAAAGAAGCCCGAGCACATATCATATTTCCCGTCTTCGTTTTTTATACTGATAATATTCCCGTTGAACTCTTTCCCAGAGTCTGCCGTATAGCATTTGTAACTAACCACTAATACCCTCCATCAACATTCTATCAGATAGGATTTATTTGTTGTGTGTTTTTTGTGTGAAGATTATTATTGATCAACCTTACCTAAGTTTACTATGGTTTATTACGTCTCGATAAACTTTCTCTCTCACTCAAATAAATATCACATACCCCAATTTGCGCTAGTTGCAACTTTTGGGATACCTCATCTTGTTCCAATGTCCGTTTGTGTAGCCCCTGGATCACGATAGCCTCACACTCCATAGACTCAAGAGCGTAGATGCTTGCTGGCGGATCGAAGGGGTTAACGTGTTGCAAGCTCATCGTTTCACCTGCGTCGCAATGGCCAGCTTTCTGCGCTCGGCCATGTTCCGCAATTCGCGGGCTTTGTTGGTCCACACATTCGCCATGTCCGTTTAATACTCCTTATGCTGTCTATCAAGGTCCGCGTAAATGTCGCTTGACAACCAGTCGCAAAGGTCAGTTTCGTGGATGTCATCACTACCGGCTATCCGCAACTCTGTTATCTCATACCACCGTTCTTCACCATCGCATTGTGCCGACGGGGGCGTTCCTGGGTGATAGTTGTAGACGACAGACGCTGGTGCGCCCATTATGTTAACTATTGCGCGTTGGTCTCTTAGGATCATTGTTTTCTCCATAAACCACAGTCCTGGCGATCGATCCAGATAGGCTATGGACTCACGCCATAGCGAGGCTTATACAAGCAGTAAACTCGCCGCCTTACCCTTGCGGCCTCTGTGATCCCGGCGTTTCGTGCCGGACGCTGATTTAATTAAGTCTACAGACGACTATTGGCCCCTGTCAGATTCGAACTGACACTGTTCCGGGCTTAAACCGGATGCCTCTACCGATTGGGCTAAAGAGCCAATATAGCCCCGCTGAGATTCGAACTCAGACTTTACTGGTTCTAAGCCAGTCCCCTCTGCCAATTGGGGTACGGGGCCATGTGGGGCTGTCGCCCCGGCCTTTTTGTTATCTTGCCACGCAAACCGTCGGCACGGCTACGACACACAAGCACAGCCGGAAGTGCTAAACCGGCGCTAGCGGGGCCGGGATTCGAACCCGGAACGATGGCTTATGAGGCCACCATGTTACCATTACACTACCCCACGAAGTTGCCGGTTACGGTGTCCGGCGCCGACTTGACGTAATGGCCGCTAATTCAACGCCGCACTCTATATGGCGTTATGCGATCCGCCTTCTTGATGATGCCGGTTACGTTATCCGGCGAGTTAGTAGCCGCCCTGCCAGATGGCTAAGGTAATAATAAGGCTCTCCCTCCGCTTCTATAGTTGCCGACTAGGTGTCGGCGGACCATCGTTAGGCTTACGGCCCTACCCGCCATTAGGGCGATTCTGGTCGATCACGCCTCTTGTTTAACCTTCTCCCTACGCTTCCCGTCGGGGTATTTGATGGAATACGACTTGCCAGACCTTGGGTTCTTGTGCTTGCGGCCCTTATTTGAGCCACTCGCATAGTACCATGAACCGCCTGGGTCTTCTCCGATTTTCTTGGGTGAACCCATTACGCTTCCTCCTCGTCGCTCATCAACCACTCTTTGACAACCTTGTGCCAGGTGGTCTCCGTGATAAACGGGATCTTGCCCGTTGTCCGCTTGTACATGTCGATTCGCTCGACGATTGTGCCGTTGAACTCTTCGCCGTAGATATCAGTCATTTTGTGCGCATACCGAGACGAGCCGTTGAGATTTCCCTGTTGGTAGCATATACGCCAACCAAAAGAAGGTTCCGGCAACGCTCAAGCGTAACCTTGGAAGCCTCAACCATGAACTCTGTTCCGTTTTCGGTAATGAAATGATTAACAAATGTGTCTCTGCCTTCCATTTCCAACTCCAACTAACAAAATATCATCCGGTTAACAACCGGGATAACGCGCCCAGGACGCTGCCACCGGGACGACCGCATTGACGGTTACGCGTTAGGCCTCTTTGTAGCCATGGAACCCGCCGAGCAGTGTTTCCTGTAATTCCTGATGAAGTTTTTCAGCGGGTTTGAAGCAATCCCATCTCTGCCGAACGAGACACCAGAAATGCCCGTTAAAGACACAGCTCTGCGGCAAGGATAATATGGCGTTGCCACTATAACCTCTTGTGGGGCATGTTTCATAGCCAACTTCCGCGTTCTTCGTGCCGTTTTGCCGTTCATATAATCTCCTCGATTAACAAGATGACTAATCATAAACCCTAACGGCGCGGTGTTGTGTGTAGATTGTGTGTAGAGTTTGTGGAGATTGTGTGTTTTATGCGTGCGGTACGCCGGGGAGATTCTCTATCTCAAATGTCGCCGCTTCTTTAATTGGAAGATCGCTACCAAGGGTCGAATCGTATGCCCCTTCCAGAAGGAAATAACGCACCGTCTCACCGTTGGTTATAGATAGATCATCACCTGATAGCACAACGCTACCAGATGCCACAAGTGGCGATATGGCCTCCCGGTCGCGGTCATTGATAATAGACTCATCGCGACCCATAAGCGTCCACGTCAAAGCCGTTGGAACTGTGGCGTCCCCGTTCTCGTCGGTGATAGAAAACCCAATGACATAGGTTCCCTCTTCGGTTGGTGTTACGCTAAGGGTGGTCATTATTATCCATCTCCACTAAATGAAATTTCGGGCTTAGTCCCTGTTATCTCTATTCCTGGCCCCGACGACGAAAATGCAATGCCAGGACGTAAACCAGTAAATGAAATAGAGACAAGCCCGGCAGCAATATCGCTTTCAACATAATCAGGGAATAGCCCTGTTGGGAAAATGTTATCTGCGAAGATCCCCCAGAAGTCAGACATTATTCACCGTCCAAAACAACATTGATTCTATTCTTATCTTCGTCAATTGTAAAGGTCGCCCTTGCCTTACTATCGGCATCGTCACGGAATACCGTACCATTGGTGTTTGATTTCCCGGCAAGTACAGCCTTGGCTATTCGGAATATATCGGCGTAAGATTTTGAATTCTCAAGTATGTCAGTCTCAGGGTCGAAAGTAGAAAGGCCGCTAACATCTGCCTTACTTGCCTCTTGGCTTGCCGCGTCTGTAGTAACCTCATCAGTAGACGGATCGAAATACGACGCGGCCGGTTTTGTTCTTGCTTCCATTTCGGTGTTCGTCGGTGGATCGTAAGCGTTCAAGGCGGCAGCAGCAGCAGATTGAGCCTCGGCAGCGGAAAGATCGTTCAGAGAGTCAATCTGTGCTGGAATATCCGTCCCTGTATCCTGCAATATAGACAAGAGGTTCGCCCGATCCGTCGCCGTAAAGTCAACCGCCGTCGTATCGACGACCATAGTAGACGCCGGGTACTGAGTTGTGGATCCTCCCTCTGTGGCGTTTACTTTGAAAACAAGGCCTTCAATAGCGGCGCCTGACGCAAGGGTGTAGTCGACATAATATTGACCTGTCGTCCCTCCAGGCTTTGTAACGGTTCCGAGGTTCGACGAACGATCCACCCCGGCATTATTTTCAGCCGTGACAGTCGGGTTCGAGTCGAGGTCTTCTGCTTGATGAAGTTCGTTATACGAATAGATCCAGATCCGATATGCGACAGATCCAGAGTCCGGCCGTTCGAGTTGTGCAGGGACAGAGATTCGAACCCGAGAGGCTTGCGTGATCGCTTGAACATCGGCCTGTGATGCTACAAGGCCACCCACGTTGGAATTGTCAAGATACCCAGCCCTTGCGTTTGTCCAAATCGCACTACTGAGGGCCGTTGCCGCTTGAGCAAGATCGGTCAGCCCGGACCCGTTTGCTCCAATCCTGGAGAAAGAATCCCCGGTTTGCGCGACGTGAGTTCCGGCCGCGATGGTTCCAATGATCCGCCCGAGAATCGTCGATACGTTCCCGCCGACTGTAGAAAGTGCCGCGGCGGCGGCGCGGCTTGTAATGTCAGCGTTGAGATGAGCCAAGAGCGTATCAATGTCCAGTCCGCCCGCATCGCTGATCGGGAGTCCACCGGCGGAATCGGCGGCTGCCGCCGGAAGTGCCGTTCCCGCAAGGCCCCGGGTGGCCGAATAGGCTAGAGTCGCAGTCTCAAGGTTATCGGCTGCGGTCGCGCTTTCTGAAACTCTTGTAATGTTTCCGTCGATGTCCAGTTGGATTTCAATCGGGCAATCGGCCATGTTTGTAGCGCCCCGGAGAACGATTCCGACGATCCCGACGCCGGCTGCTATAATAGCGTCAGAAAGATCAAGTCGATACCATCCTGGCATATTCGTGGAGTCAATCTCGACGAATCCACCGTCGGAATGCGCTCCTGTCACGGTCTGCGTCGCAAGGGTAAGCTGCGCCGCGGCCGAACCTGGCCGGATGTAGTAGCACGTCAGTCCGGAGGAATTGTAGGTAAGCCCCGTCAATCCGGACCCGTCTGTAGTGCTTGAATCCCGGACGAAAACAAGAACCGTTTTATCCGTTAATCCTGGATACCATCTATATTTCATCCGTCCATCCCTCCGGTAAGTTCCTGCATTCCGCCGGACATACCTTCATTCAATAGTACACCACCAACGGAAAGAAGTGCAGCGAGATCCACGGATTCCGTTGGGGCTATGTAGTCAGAAAACCCAAGAACGGTTGGATGCACCCCACCACCTACCGTAGGTGTTGTCGGCCATGAAGCCGTTGGCAACTGTAAAAACGTTGGGAAACTGGATAGAACATTGCCTATCCACGCATCTACGTTCGTAGCAACTTCTGAAGTTACCGTTCCCGGAATCTGCCCACGACAAATGGCAATCATTCCTTCAACCACAACAGCATCACAGAGATCTTCATAGTCAGCTTCAAATGTGGCTTGAGTATCTAGATCATCGTTCCTCCCACTAGCCAGTAGGGCGTAATCTGGTGCCGGTAGCTCGTCCATATAGCCAGGAAGTCGTCCGGCTACATCAAGGGACGTATCGCCAGTTACCCCAGCTTGTGCGATGAGGTAATCATTCTCATTACCATATAGCCAACAATCAACAACACCGGTGCTCGTCTCCTCTCCATCGGTTATAGAGTTCCCGAATTGAATGATGAATGTCTTAGGCGAGATAGAAGACAGAGAGACAGGAACACCATCATCAAAGACCGCAACGCCATGAATATATGCGGTACTTCCAGAAGGAAGATCCGGCCATATCCTGTACTCATGAATTGCCGTATCATCGAGTCCGCTTGCGAACGGAAGAAGCCTTCCTTGACCCGTATTGAAATCCGTCAGACTGACGCTGACCGGCGTTCCACCGTCAACCGAGTAGAAGAAATCTTCGGATGAAGCATAAAGATAGATATCCGAGCATTGCGCTCTGAAGATAATCTGTCCCTTGGCGTTCGTGCTTCCTTCGGCATATCCATCATCCCCCGTTCCATCCCATGTTGAAATGACGTTCGCGTCATCTCCGGTGAAATCGGATGTCGGCTGTGAATTAAGAAGATTCGCATCGGGATTCGTCGGAAAATTAACAGGAACGGCGGCATATACTGGGGATGCCCCATCAACGCGGAGTTGCGCCGAATCGGTTTTATCCATCCAGTTATACAGCGATGAATAAGCGCCTTGAACGTGAAGAGAAACAAGGTGTGCGGTGTCGGAGAGGCCGGTAAAAAGCGTGATCCTGCCTGATGAAATTATTGGTGTTGCCGAGAAGGAGCCGTCAACAATAACGGAAAGTGGATAATCCCCACCGGCTCCGATGGCAAAGGAGGCTTCGGTTCCTGTGATTATTCCAGCCCATACACCACGAATAGAGAAACCACGATATCCAGTTCCAGGGACGGGGTTATCATCGAAGAAACCCGAGAGTCCTCCCTCTATCTGTGAGTAGGTATAATCAGTAGTGGCCACCTATCCCCCTATGGCGAGTATACCGAATATCAGCAGAACAATCCCGGCCCCTATCCCGCCGCCGATGAGATACGATTTAATCTTCTCCTTCCTTATTTGCGCGTTCAACTGACTCAATCCATTCTCCGATTCGATCAATTGATCCTGCAATAAGGCAGCTTGCGTCTGAGCTGTTTTCAATCGCGCTTCCAAGCTCAGCACCGTCATTTTGGAGTCGTTCAACTGTAGCCAAAGACTCGCCAAGTTGGCGTTTAAGCTCCTCGACTTCTCCTCGGCTTCCGTTAAGCTCTCCGACAACAACCGATGCGAGTCCTTGAGCGTTGCGTATTCCAGCTTCAAGCCGTTCCACATCGTTTCGGAGATCACGATTTCCGAACCATGCGACGCCGAGACCGACAGAAGAAATAACACTAACAGCAATAAGACCGATAAGAACGCACCTGGGAACCTTCGCATGTTTCACGCTCCACCCTTCCGGTATACCGGCCCGTCATCTGATTGTATTTTCTTCTGCCACACGTTGACGCCAATGTAGCCGACGATTCCGGCTGTGATTGCGCCAAGAGAAAGGCCGAGTGCCTGTGGGATATTCGGTATTTCAAGAACCCCCAGGACAACAAGAGCGGCAAAATTTATAAACCACATGCGTAGGAGCCATTTCACCACATAGAACTTTCGGCCAGTGGTTGTCATTTTCTAAACCTATCAAGCTGATGTTCGAACCATATCGCTATGGTCAGATACTTAGATTTGGCCCACCACGGAATGACAACCTTATAGAAGTGTCTGATTTCCTTCTTAGCGTCGGCCCACGCAGATTTTATGTCGTCAATTATCTTCATTGTACCGGCTCTCCTCCAGCTTCCAGGTATTTATTATACCAAAACCCGGCTATCTTGTAATACTGTAGGGCCGTGGCCGCCCATCCCTCAGCCGTGTGGCCCTCGAAAAATACTTGGTTCTCATCAAGCAACGCGTTAAGCCGCCCAATCTCTTCGACAAGGCTACTGTTGGCCTCGGCGTAAAGCGCTCTTTCTTCCTCTAACGCCTCGTATTTTTCAACCGAGACGCAACCCGACAAAACGACAAGCACAGCAATGATGAAAACAATTGTGTGCTCCATGACTATCCCCCTATCTAATTATATGCGGCCTATGTCATCTCTTCCAGCCTGACTCTTATCATTGGGTCACCGTCGCTATGGAGGGGTATCACGCGCACGAGCGCCCAACCCTCCGGGGTTCCGGTATAGTGAGAGTCCTCCCAACCGTCGTCAATCCCTTGGGCGTCTATTTCTTTTGTTGTGTCTCCAACCCCGCCGCCATACCCAGGAGTTATGATCGCCTTTACAACGCGCTTGCGTAACACTCCTTTGGGTGTTACATAGCGCCTTATCCTGCCATTGTCAGCAATCGCTGTGTGTTTATGTCCACCCCAATAAAGGTCAGCATCATCGCACCCGTCTGACAGGCGGGATAGGTCAATCATGCCCTTTGTAACTGGCGCACCACCCCCCTTTAGATGATGTCTGAACATCGCGAACCGCCTCCCGCAACCGCCAGTTTTGCGCATGTTGTAAATCTGATAACCCTGATATGCCCCTTGGTATATTGGTGGCAACTTCTTGCTTCTGTCCTTGTTAAGAAGCGTTATAACACCCCTTGCCACGTCGTAGGCGTTATGTCTTGCTATCGCAGTCTCATGATTCCCAACACCCATCACATCTATGTGATCAACGTATGGTCGGAAGAACTCATATTGATATTCGACATCCATGTTCAGCTTTGCAGTCACTGCGCCCTTTTTATCCCTACTTCCGGTATAACGCGGGTCTTTGGGGTAGATGTAATCCGAATTATCACCATTGAACGAAAGGCGCGCATTGTATTCAAGCGCCTCATCTATGCCTCTTTTTACATCGTCATCTGTGCCGTCGAGTTGCAGGTGAAGGTCAGAGAAAAGGCCAAGAATAAGCGCAACATCACCATACGCCTTGTATGGCACATCGAACATTCTAACATCCATTGAGTCTCCTATTTGGCGACATTAGCCGCCTATCTTAATCGGGATGACTTGCTTCTTTTCAAGCAACTCGATTGACGGGTCTGGATTTATTTCGATTGTTCCATTGATTAGCGAGGTGAAGTGGAAGCCGTACGGCGTTCGATATCTAATGACATCATAGCGACCGTGTGGGTGCTCGATACCAAATACGTAGAAGGCTTCGGCCAAGAAATCACCAGGCGCCTGTGCAAAGTCGTGATATTCTGCGTCAGAATCCCATCCCCACCCCGGTTTTTCAGGTTTACTAGGCGGCTTGAAATTGGCGTGATCCTTATAGTTGCACATGGCATACGCAGGACGGACAGCGCCACGCCTTCGCTCATCTGGGACAGTGAACGAATAAGCAAGTCCGAGCCACGCAAATAATTCGAACTCGTTTAAAGGTCTGTTAAGCTCATTCTCGACAGGAGTTAATCCAGCAGACGTTAGATAGCACCCCCATCGCGACTCCATGCGCGGTAGGTCTGTTTGCTTCGTGAATTCTATCAAATCACCCTCCTGCAAACTGTAGAAACGCCATTATCACACCGAATATAAAACTCATACCACCGATTGTGACGCTAATAATAGACACCCTCTGTGATTTTTGTGTGTTTTTTTCAGCTAATTTTATCTGTTCCTCGGCATCCGTATCGTAAATATGCTTCCTCACCGTTTCCCTCAACGACACTATGGTGTCTGTGTTCTGCTGAATTCTTCCGGCGTTTAACTCGTTATTTTTTTTTATCTCTCCAATGAGCGTAAGGAATTCTGATCTATCGTCTAATTGGCTCTTGATAACGGATGACACCCTATCATCAACGTGGTCCATTTTTGTATTGAGCTTATCCAATGCCTCGCGCAACGCGGCCATATCTTCACCATTGCGCTGTAGCTCGGTAAGGACAAGGCGGCGGTATGCTTCATCTGCCTCTTTTCTGTTCGTCTCGCTTGCCTTATCCCTGTCCACGTTGTCTCCCTCTTCCTCGCACTTGCCGACAGGTATCATCCCATTTCTTAGGTCGGCCATCATTATAGATGTTTCCATATCGGACTTGCGTTTGCTCATACACCGTCAAATACACCGAGGCTATCATACCAGCTTTTTGCGAAAACATTTAAAACGGTCATGTTGGCAGTTGACGCGGCGCGCCGATAAATTTGTGCATCTGTGTTTGTTATTGCCCCTATCTCTGTTTGGCCTCTGTCGGCCCCCGGTGCTGTGCATATAGTATAAGCCGCAGAGCTTGGAACATAATCTTCCTCGCCAGCGCCAAAAATGTGAATAAATTGAGAATCCGCTTCTATCGCCCCAATAGCGCACGAAACGTTTAGAGTAATCCCCTTGGGCACATTGGGCAGCTCGAAAGCTGTTGCAGTTGTAACCTGTGCGCCGCTCAGATCTACAGCATATGTTGCGACTGGGGCAGATGACGTGATTATGTGACCGTCTTGCGTTTGTGGTAACAAGACAGGACCGGTAGCTATTCTGTAAGAATCAAGCCGCCTAAAATAAGTACACCCGCTCGGAAGATTGGCCGCGCCTATATCATCATCAAAATAAAACCCAGTACCGCCAGCGTCTATACTGACAACGAAAAGGTGGACCGTATCACCATCCGATAGAGAGCTCCCAGAATAAAGTCCCCACGTGCTCGTCCCTGCGTTAAACGTGGCATCAATGGCGGCGGTTCCGCTTGAGAATTCAATGTTGGCTGTGTCTGTGCTGTCTCTTCGCTCCCCTGCCGTGATATCTATATCGTGGTCAGAGTCGGTTCCTGGTGAACAAATTCCGCCAATAAGATCGGACCATCTTAGTGCCGCTTTCAGCGTTCCTATATAAGCGTCAAAATCTGATTTCAAAATCATTTGATCACGAAGTCCGACCGCCTTTGATGGGTCCCACAAATACCAATATGCACCGGTCGGCGGAGTTGTTAACGTTTGACTATTTGTTATTAAATCACCAGCTGATTTACCCATAATGTCCCCTAATAGAAATCCCAGAAATCGCCGTCATCCCAAAGCCAATCTTCTTCTCCACCATCATACTCCATTATACGGTGCTCTGGGAACCTCGCGTCGTCGATTATTACTCCGCTTATATTGTTTTGTTTCTCCCTTATGTCAGGATCTACAGAAAGAATCTTGATTAACTTAATGCCGAAATACTCGCGTCCATCAATCATATTATTATCAACATTTACGAAATCGGCTGGGGTTATCTCTATCGTTATCAGATCGTATATTCTAAGCGTTAGATATTTGACACCCATCAGCGTTCCAGAGAATATCCCGCGAATAGTTGAAAATCTCTCAAGATGAAAATCGCCACGCTCGGCCGCTAGAGTTTCGGTCGTCAATAGCGTCTCAAGTGTGGTTGTAGGCTTTTGCTTGTACGCATTAAACGTTGTCTCGGCTTCAGAATCATCGGTGTAGCGATAATACTCATCGTCTACATATGATTTATCGTAATCGATATTAACTATTGCCGCGAGTGTTGTGGCGTCTGTCGTAACCGGTAGTTCGTTTCTATTCTGGATGTCGGTATTTGTGACATGGTAGACTGGCGTCCTGCCCTCACTATCGATTCTTATGGTTCTTTTGCCGTCTGCCGTTATCGAATACCTAAATCCGACATTGCTTCCGTTCTGAATATCAGCTATGACATCAAAGAGTTTTTTTTGCTTTTCAAGGCTTAGGGCAATCGGACCAAGCGATAGTTCTTCCGATGCCCACTCTCCAATGTTATAATTTGAACTATCAAAAGTTGTTCCAAGCGCACGATAGTTAAGCTCGCGTATGACATCGGTTGATCTGTCGTTTGATATCCCCTCGCAGTTGACCAGTTTCGCCTCTCTTGGATTTGTCCCGTTCCTTGCGTCAGCCTCTGCAAGGACTATTTCTCCCGTGCTTGTATCTGATGATACGGCAGTTACAGACGTCCATGTGTCACCATCCTTTACATATGGAGTTCCGAAGCTGGTCATCTCTATACCAGCCCTATAGCTGACGTTCCCGCTAGTCGACTTTCCGTTTGTGCAGATTAACTTTACCTCGCGTAATTCTCCGAATCTCCAAGGTATAGGCTTATTAATGAGGTTATCCTTGATGTCTGGATAGTCAGTTGCATTAAATAGGTCTGTGGGTATTTGTACATTACCCTCTTCGCGGAGATCCTTTATTCTTATTAATACAGAAGAAACCGTAAAATCGTAATCGTCCACCGAGAGAGCTGCCAGTTGAACAAGATCAGAGAATTCATAGATGTCAATTGTTGGTAGATCATCGAGGAAAAATATATAGATTCTGTTTCCATAAATATCAGTCGTTATAAAGAAGTCCAATTCTCCGCTTGAACTATCAAGTTCTATTGCCCCAGATATCATAGATGGTATGTCATAATCTATTATATCTTGTTGCTGGCTTAAATCTGGTACGCTTTTGACCAGAGGAAGATATTGGAATCCGCCAATACCTATTGGCCTATCCGAGCAATAACCATAAGCCGTTCCACTCAGATACGTTGTGTCTCGTCCATAATCATGTTCAACGTGAAAATAGACTATTTGGTTTGTTGTGTCAAAATACCAAGATGCCTCATCCTCAACAACGCTAGAATACGATGTCTTTTCTTGATAGCCAGCTTCCGGTGCGCGTAGAAAATCTATGATTTCAATTGCTGGGCCCGATCCATCGAACGTAAATCCGAACGTGTTGGGGAAGGTTGACACAAATGGCCCTGTGTATATCTTAAAAACAAACGGCTCTATGTTTGTTATTCTATTGCCAAGCTCTTCTGTTATTGCTATCTGTACTATTACCATCTAGTGGCGATTATATACCCTATTCGACCAAGCATGTAAGTATATCCCCATTGATATCAATAACAATTGATCCTCCAGGCGGGACAGACGATACATCTACCCATATCCACCAGTATCCATTTGGCCCAATCGTCAGTGAACTCTCACCGTTAATCCTTGCATTGCCGGTAACGCTAATTGTGGCATAGGAAAAAGACGTCTCTATGCAAATCATTTCGCCAGGAGCCTTTATGCCATCTTCTATGCCAAACTCGACATGCCTGATATAAATATCCTCGCTATCGGGCCAATCGTGCACCGAACAACCGCCGACAATCAAAAAAAACAGTACCAGTAAAACATAAATAGTCTTCATTATACACCTCCAATCACACCATAGTGCTGTTTTTAGCACAAAGCAAGGAAAAATTAATATTCAATAAGAATCCACCCGTTTGCACCATTGCCACCATCGCCACCAAGATATGTCCACCCTGTCCCGTGTGCACCGCCACCACCACCGGAACCGCACGAATACGAAATGCTATCCCCTGGGTTCACTGCCAGAACGTCGGTTACGACTAAGCCAGGGAATCCAGGGAACCCAGGCTGTGTATTAGCTGATCCGTTGGGGGCCGGTCCACCAAACCCACCAGGTGCACCAGGCACTATCCCGTTGTATGCTGTCATGTCTGGTGCATCAGATATGGCAGCATCAGACGGATTTGCGTTACCACCAGCACCCCCAACGCCGCCAGAAGCCGTATCAACTCCAGTCATCGTTGTATCTCCACCGTTACTTCCAGCCGACCCGTCTGTATGCTGACCAGTTGATGGATTATATGCGCCTCCGCCACCTCCGCCACCCCCGCCACCTGACATTATAATCTTAGCCCTAGTGACACCTGCCGGGACCGTCCAACTTCCAGAGCCTGTAAGTTTTTCTGTATTGCCTATCGAGCTTTGTATATACCTCGTATGTTTTTCCGTTATCTGGCTATCGCTAATTGCATAGACTTCATCAAAAACGTAGAGATTTCCCGATACATCGTACCAACCGCAATATTCCGAATTCCAAGTAACACCAGAAAGGTTTGCGACATATGCCGCCGTTGCCGTAGCTCCAGACGGCGTTATCTGAATATATCTTGATGGTGTTCCACTAGGAGTTAAATCAGCGTTATTGTAATATAGCGTTCCACCAATGTATGCGATAAAACCTTTAGGTATATCACCAGATGAGTCCTGCGGTGGCAATGGTCCGTTTGTGTCTAATATCTTCCTCTTAACAAGTGTTGTAAATGTCGTCCAATCAGCCGCCGAGAGTCCAGGATCGTTTGGGTCTGGGACACGAACAAGTGCCATTATCTTGCCTCCAAAAGATTCATTGACCAGTTGTGAGTCCATGATTCACCAAGATATCTTTTTGCCTCTGTCTTCTCGTATGGACTCAATTCGTTAAGCCTGTAATAGCCGGGTGCTTTAACGCTATGGTCGTCCTCAAAGAAATCAACCCAAAGCGTTCCGCCAGTCCCGACCGCTGATAATTGACTTATCACTTCATCGTAAACCGACCGGCTAGTTATAAAGGGTAGCGTGATTCCGTCTAGCCATGGAACCCGTGTTTGTTGCGCCTGTCCCCAGGACGACGAAGAAATAATGGAATTATCAATTTTCTCGCCCTCTCTGTCTGCCAAGAAGAACGGCATCTGATAATAGACACCCGGCTCACACCCGCCGATATACATTACCCCAGGCCCATTGATCACAAGTTCAAGACTCGTTATCCCTGTTTGTGTTGTGCTGAAATAGTAAGCACCGACACCATCTGATATATCGACATCGGAAAGCGTTTCAACTAAACCGCCAGCGTCGTATATCTTAATATCAAGTTGCGTTATCGTGCTTGATATATAACCAACAAACACACAATTCATCGACTGACCGGTAGACCATTCCATAGTTGCGGTCTGCTCACCGTCCGTTGTCGGTTGCCAGCGATTCCATAAGAAATTGTGCGCAAGGTTAGACGCCGGGTAGTTCGCCGACTCATCAGTACTTGAGGTTGTTGCGTCCGATGCTATTTTAGTTGTAAGTATTCTCATCTCTGTAGCGCCTTCATCCTGACTTTCCCGTTATCAATGTATTGTACAACCTCTTCGGTCAAAACCCTACCATTTAAGACTGTGCTGTGATTTAATTGTATCATTTGTTGTCCAATCCTGCCAGCAATTACATCCGCAACCCTTTCTGCAAACTGATTTAGGAACGACTGACCAGCTGGAGAATCATTAAGAAGCAATTCATTGCTAGATCCTTCTGCGACTCTCACGTCTCGGCCAGCAGAACCGGCCCCTCCGATAACAATACCGCCTGTTTGAAACCCAGGTGGCTGTGGCTTCTGCGCCTTGACCGTTGCTATCTGTACGCCAGTTAGGGCCGTGGCAAGAGACCCAGCTATCAATCCTGCTGGTATAAACGGACGAGTGGCAAACGCATTTGTAATAGCAAGCGCCCCGGAGGCTATAGCGCTAAGCAGCTTCAACCGCCAGCCCTTTAGATCGGCTTGATACTGAATTGTCGCCTTTTTCTGCTCATATTCTTTGGTTATCTCTTCTCTCTGTATTTCATCCTCAAGGTCGGCAGCCGTTTCCATGTCTCCAGCGGCTATCGCCTCGTCAAGCTGTCTTTGAAGACTCTCTAGCGTTGTCTCCTCTGCTATACCAAGAGACTCCAAACGGGCCTGTAGCTCCCTGTCAAGCGCATCTATCTGCTGTTGTGCGAGTGCATCATATAGACCACCAACGGCGTCCAGTATGGACGACACAGGCCCGATGATACTATTTGCGTTTTCAATGAATCGGTCCCACGCGTCTCGCTTTTGTAGGGAATCATAGTATTCGTTTATTTTATCAATTGCTTGTTCGGTTGCAATATCTGACGCATTAAGGCCACGCACCGCCTCAATGGCCTTTTGGCGTTCGTTTTCAATAGATATTTTATCTAATTCTGTTTTCTCAAGAAGAAGATTGGAATAATGTTCTAATGTTTTGGCGGCTTCCTCGTTTGCCTCTTCATCTCTAACCTTTCGCAATAAATCGTAATAATCCGAAATAGCTTTTCTTGCGTCGTTTATTTCATCTGCCGTACCTTCATATAGTTCCGCGGAAGCTAAGGCCCTAGATTCTTCTAGGTCTAATAATTCGCGTTCTTCTATGCCTATTTCTTCTATTTTTTTCCTAAATTCTTCTTGTGCATTCGCTGCTTCACTTGTCTCATTTTGTGCGGCAATTAATTGTTGATTGAGAATTTCAAGAGCCTTAATCCTGTCTGCGTCTAGTCGTCTCCCTTCGGCATCTGTGAGGCTCCATGGGTGGGCGTTGAGATAATCTACCTGTTCCCTTATCTTATCAACTTCGCTTCTCTCGGCGTCTATTACCTCAAGGACCTTAGCCCGTGCCGCTTTGTACTCGTCTTCTATTTGTGCCCTGAGAGTGTCTATCCTTAGCGCTTCCGCGTCTGCCTCGGCTTCGGCTCTCGCTGCCGCTGCCGCCCTCTCCCTCTCGCCAGCCCTACCTGATGCGCGTTCAAGGCTGGCTATATCTTCCTCGCGGATCTTTGCCCACTCTTCGGCCTGGAGTTTGAGTAGACGCAACTGTTCTTCTTGAGCTGGCGTAAGATTATTAAGCGTTTGGGCTATTGAAATCACACGTTCAAGCGAAACATTCATATTTCTGGCGTAGTTCTGAGCAATTTCACCCATATCGCCCATGCTATTAGCCGCTGTCGCTAGATTTGCCCTAATATATTCGTTTTCTTTTACTATCTCTTTTGCTGTCTTTGCGTTCTCGTCAAGCTCTGCGTTGCTCTCTCTGAGTAATGCGACTTGTTGCGATATTTCAGAGGTTACAAGTCCATGTTCTTCCGCAAGATTAATAACCTGATCAACAGACAGTCCGGTTTCTCTGGATATCTCCTTGATTGCCTCAACTAAATCTTCACCGTTCTCTGCCGCGCCTTTCAGTCTTTCTGAAACATCTCCGAAAAGCTCGTCGACCTTAGCTTGTTTAGCCTTAGCTGATGCCGATGCGATAGCCGCTATGCCGCCAGCGACACCGGCAAGGATAAGAGTCAGCCCGCCGGACGCGGCAGCCTGTAGGGCCGCAACGGCAGCGGCAAGAGCGCCTATTACCGGAATGGCTATAACCGCCGCACCAGTAAAAGCTTTGAGCGGTCCCGGTAGGCCGTTAAATCTCTCAATTAACCCGCGGATAAAATCAACTAGGCCACGGATAGCCGGTTGCAATTCACTAATGATATTGATAGCCGCTGACTGCGCCGCGCTTTTTAACAGGTCAAACGAACCTTGAAGCGTGTCCAATTGAGTCGCCGCAGCACTCACGGCCTTATTTGTCCCCGTAACTGCTGTGGTATATTCGTTTATGGCCTCTCCACCGGCCTTGAGCAATGAAATGAGTTGGGGGCCAGTCCTCTTGTCGAACGCTTCAAGCGCTTGTGCAGGGTCTTCTATTTTGGCGTTAATATTATCGACTATTTCTGCAAAGCTATTTGCCTGCGGATTTAACTCCTCGAAAGTTAATCCAAGTTGCATTAATCTTTGTGTTATTGGATCTGATTTTGACGCAAGTGAAATAAATATATTTCTAAGTGCGACTCCAGCCTGTTCCCCCTGAAAACCAGCATCATAAAGGACCTGAAGAACTCCAACTGTTTCTTCTATAGACTTTCCTAACGCACCGGCAACTGGCCCAACATTGCGCATGGAGTTTGTAAGTTTCTCCATATTTGCTTGTGAATTTCCAATAGCAGCGGCAAAAACATTAGCAACTAATGACGCGGCAGATGCATCTAGGCCAAATTGAGATATTGATGCAGCAACAGATGCAGAGGTTGATGCTAAGTCACTCTGTGTTGCAGTTGCTAGAGAGAGAACACCATCGAGGGCTGAAACAGATTCGGAAGCATCGAAACCGGCAGATGCAAGATAGTACATTGCGTCCGCAGCTTCGGACGCCGTAAACCGTGTCTGCTCACCTGCGCGAATGGCTGCGGCTCGTAGCTCGTCCATCTCCGAAGCCGTAGCACCGGCCACAGACTCTACGTTTGCAAGAGACTGTTCAAACCCAGCAAACGTCTTTACTGCCGACTTTACCGCAAGACCGATACCGGCGAAGGCCGCTATTCCACCGGCCGATATTTTCCCGAATGATTTGGTCCAGAATCCCTGGACCTTATTAGATTGCTGTTGATTGGTCTGCGCAAATTTCCCGAACCGAGCATCAACCTTTGAAAGGTCGGCTCTGAGCTTGTCGAGCGAGACTCTTACTTCTGAAAATATAGAACCAGCATCAACAGCCAAACATTAACCCGCCTTTTTCCTGTCCTTCTCTTCCTCGTAGATACCCCAGGCTACGATATCAATATCCTCAAGGTTGAACGGTGTAAAGAACCCATCAACGTGATCGTGTGGGTTATCGTGTCCACGTGAGGCAAGAATGGCCGCCCGGTATAACATGTCCCTTGTGACTTTCTTGATATCGCTACTATCGATTTTTAGGGCGAAACTCATAATTGCCGCCATGAAGTCTTGCGGAAGTACGAGCTTTAAGAGAACCTTGCAGCTTTCTATTTCATCAACAATCGCGTCTCGCTCCTTACCAGCCGGAACGTCTTTGATCTTCTCTCGTAAATTTGCAAGCGTTTCTTCATGCCCAGCAACATCGAGAGAAACCCACTTCATTAATTCGTCATAGGTTGGTTCAACAAGAGATTCACGCACTATCGAGTGTTGATACTCCGAATACTGCCGCATTTCTGCAAAGCTAAGGTTCGACTTAATACCGTCGCCGCCACTTAGGTCAATCAAGGAAAAGTCGCCGCAAGACCGAATCTGTACGGCGTTTAATTCCCTTGCTCTTGCAAAAACCCCTGACCCGTTGAACGGGACAGAGATCAATGGGAATGCGGAGTCCTCGAAATTAGACCGACTCGAGACTGAGGGCTTCATATTCGCTAATGGTCAGCTTGAAGTCCTTAATAGCCCCGAGCAGGTTACCGGATTCGTCGGTATACGAAGTCCCGGTAAGATTGTAAGCCCACTGTGACCAATTCCTTTCTTGGGTAACGTCTCCCAGGTTGCCCTTCATTTTCCGCAGAAGTTTCTTGACGTATCCAACAATGTCGGATTCGAGGTGATCACCTTGAGTGTACTCAGCGTAGTACGCCTCGCCGAAGAAGTAGATCTTATCGGACGCTGAAGTCGGGTAGTCATACTCGTCTTCATCGTCATTGAGCGATCCACCCTGGATAAGGCTGCGAAGCTCCCAATCGTGCGCCGTGTCGGTGAGGACAGCGGTAAACCCCTTCAGGTAGTCATCGGTATTGATCTCGGTGTCCTTGCCTTCGGAATCTGTGATAGTAAGCTGTTCCGAATCCTTGCGAGTCATGGTCTCCGAAAGTGACTGCGCGGTGTTGAGCTTTACGTACTTCGCTCCGAAGCCCTGGCCGAGCTTTGCAATCTCCGCACACTGTCCGTAAATCTGTACAACGGTCGGAGTGGTTGATGTGTCCGTGGTCTCGATCTTGAGCCTGTTGTCATCGGTCACACTTTTAGACGCATCAAGCTCCAAAGACTCACCGGTGAATGCGGTATCAAGCGCAGAAACAAGCTCGTCAACCGTAACAGCAGAGGCCGAAGACGCTCCAGAGACATCAACAGTAAAGCTGACGGCCGCAGAATCATCGAGCTTGACAGTAATCGGAACCGCAGAATCATCGGTCACACCGGAGAAATCAAACGGGCCAGCCCCGCCAATAATCCGCGATGCGGTTGGGATAGTCAGGTCGTCATTCAGCGCCTGCAATCTAACGAACTTCAGCCCGAACCCATAACGGGCAGCCGTCCTTAAAGCCATATGTTACCTCCTTAGTGTAACATCATCGGCACTAGAAACACGCGTTCCATAGAGATCGTGCCGTCGTCGTTGTTCGAGACATAATCAGTCCATTCTTGCTCTGAAAGCACATCGTTCGTGTTCCCATTGCGCGAGTCTGTCTGATAGTCATCCAAAAGTGTAGATAATTCCTCGAAGGTGTACGCCTCAAGGTCTATTTGAGAACCAGGTGGAAAGTGTGGAATAACCCGGAAAATCCTTCCGCGTCCAAGTGGGTCTTTTTCAGGTTTCACAACCACATACGGAGCGTTCGGCATTTCGGGCCATCCAAACGGGACCACGTTGGAAATAGATCCTGTTTTAAGACGCGACACGATCTTGGTTATCACATGGCTATTTTCACACTTAACATGTGTATAGTCAAGTTACCTTGCGCCGTATAGACGTTCCAGGTCTTCGCGAAACTTTGGATATAGCTCGTTTATGATCGGCCTAATGGATTCGTGCTTTCTATCGTTGGCAAGTTCGAGATAAATTCCATAATCAACGCCGTGGGCCATAAACCACGAAACCACCTTGTCTGATAGCTCGGCATTTGAAAACATGCGCTGATATGCCTGTTTGGTTTGGTTGTTCCAGAAGAGATCGCCGGACTGTCTTTCTTGAAATAGCCTTAAAGCTTGTGCTGCATAGTTGAGAGACAAAGCATATACGGCCAGCCTGCGCCGCTCGTATATCTTCCTAGTTCTTAACAATACCTTTCTGGTGTCCTCTATGACGCTCATCTATAACCAACATTGTAGAGAGAGAACTGATCATGTCCATGGCCTCGTGTGGTGTTAGCATTTCAACGCCGTGGTATGGATTCATGATGTATCGCTCTCCGCTTTTGGGTGTCTCCGACTTAACCTCGTCCGGCGTAGCGTCTGCGGAATCTGGAACCTTCATTAACTTGCCTCCACGTCATTAGCTGATATCAGTATGGCTTGTTTGCCGAACACGCCACCAAACGCCACAAGCTCATCAATAGACCCAACCTTGTAGCTATCAACTCGGTCCCCCTCGGCTATGTCTGCATTCCATAGAGCTTGAATAAACCTTCCAGATGGAGGCACTGCGCCAACGCTACTAATCTCATAGTCAAATGGTCCATTTTCGCGCCCAGGGTGGGACATTCTCACTTTATTTACGTGCTCCGTTGGGCTTTTTGTGAAATCCGGGATAGTTCCGCCGAATCCATCATCCTTGGCCGGATGCCTGTAGAAGACAAGTGTTTGCGGATTCTCATTAATGACCCGCTTGAACCCGTCGCGTTTCTGCTTAAGCAAGGAACGATTGTTCAAAGGTTTCCCCCCGCAATCTCCGGGGCAGTGGTTGAAAGTAGCCTACCCGAAGAGTTAAGCGATTCTACCTGCGCCTCTTTTTCAGCATCAGAAATAAGGCCCTTGTAGTATTTATAGGTATCGAGCAATGCGTTGTACTCGTTCGACTCCGCGCCAGACTGGGTGCGGACAAGAGCTAGTTCTTGACCAAGCTTCCGGGTTATGTCCCGGAGCGCATAGACCCTGGCATCATATACGCCATCCGAGTCTATCCAGTCTCCTATCCGTTCGTCTGATACCCGAAGATCGAGCACCTCATAGTCTGCCGGTGTAGCAACCACAGTCACATCTGTGGCTCGATATTCGTCATCATCTACGACATAATAGGCAGTTTGATGCTTTGGTGACGCCGGAAGTGTAGAGCTTGTCGCAACCGATATCAAATCCACAAACCCCGGTGGGTCATCAATCGCCAGTCGAACCTTCTTGATATTCGCAAAAGTAGCCATGGCTATATTATATTGACACAAACGAACCTAATCAACTAGACTAGCTATGCCTTCCAGATATCACCTCCATGATTGACCGAAGGGTCGCCCCCGATGCAACGTCGGGGGTTTTTGTTGACAAACGCTTTTTTGTGGTCTATGATTATTTTTGGAGGTGATTTTTTATGACCATTGACGAACTGTTGGATAGCCTTAACGACAGGATAGAAGCTTTGCGCAAAGGCCAAATATCCGAAGCTGTAAAGATAATCGGAGATGTTCTTATGAACCCAGAGATGGCAAATAGGCCATATTGGAAGGAAAGGGCAAAGTCATTTCTCAATGTTCATGACAAGAGAGGCGAGAAGCAATGATTGACTCTGGCTTATTAGATAAAAACGGAGTCCCACAGAGCGAGGGTGATCTCTATGTTGGAGAAACGCCGGAAGAAATCATCAAGCAAGAAGAGCCGGAATACTGTGAACGGCATCTTGATAAATCCGGCATCCGCTACATATGGGTCGCGGCATGTGGGGCCAATGATCCGGTGACTCACCACAACGCCAGAATAGAAAGTGGTCGCCCGTGCGACTGCGGCAAGCCGATCCGCATCAAGGCGGATGAGGGGGATGAGTAAATGAAGAAAAATGTTTCTGGAGAAATAATTCTTCCCGGGTCAAAGGTTGTCGTTGAGAACTACAGAAGCCACTATAACACACCAGAAGCTGGGCACGTTGTTAAAGCGTCATTGATAGTTTTCGCAGACGGAGAAAGTCGGCCGTCATATACGGTTCACCTTGATCGCCGAGGAAAATATAACCGGCCAATTCGCCTATATGTTGGTTCGGAAGGAATCAGCCTATTTAACTCTGCGGATGAGGGGGAGTGATGACTCTTACTATAATTCGAGGACTTCCGGGTTCAGGGAAGACGACACTTGCGAAAGCGCTTGGTGTTCAATACTTCGAAGCTGATCAGTATTTTATGGTGGCCGGAACGTATACATTTCGCCGAGAAGAGATAAAGGATGCACATGAGTGGTGTCAGGAGATGGTTCGGGACGCTCTCATGCGTGGAGAAGATGTCGCTGTGGCGAATACCTTTTCCCAGAAGTGGGAGGCGCAGCCGTATCTCGAAATGGCCCAAGAAAGCGGAGCCGATGTTCAGATTATTGAATGTTACGGCCGATGGCGATCTGTTCACGAGATACCGGATCACGTTGTTGCAAAAATGGCCGAAAGGTGGGAGTCCTCTTCGGACTGGGTTTCTTTAGAAAGCAACCCAAAGGAGGATTGAGGGATGATTGAACTAAGCCGAGACGCATATCAAAAGCTTATTGATTCAGACGTTTGGTGGCTTCTTGAAGATTGCGATGCGACTTGTGAGCGTGATCATATTGAAGCTGTCTTGATTGATTCGGTTGAAAGGATCTATGGACATAATACCCGCATCGCCGCCCTCGAACAGGAGAACCGGGAACTGCGGGAACTTCTTGCCGTCGTAGAATTAGAAATGGCCGACGATGCCCACGTGCGCGACGCTACGCGGGAACGCATCCGAGCCATCACCGAGAAAGAGGAACCGGACAGGTGCCCGGAGTGTGACGGAAAAGGATATCATCTTCTCAGGATGATCGACGAGGAAACGGGCAAACCAGCAAGAGTCCATTGTCCAGATTGCGACGGAACTGGCAAGCGGCCTAATAAGCCGAAAGGCGAGGAGGTAGAGGGGTGAGCGAATATACAATTGGTAGTTCTGAGATGACTTATACAGATACTCCATATTATTCCGATATTGGCGAATGCCCACGGTGTCACGGTATCTATCCAGGCACGAAAACAACTAGTGGGTTTGTGCCAAGACCGCACGAATGTCACGAGGAGGATTCCACCAATGACGACGCGTGAGGACTGTGAACAATGAAGCGGGTTTATCAATCTATTATCGACAAAGGTGACGGAGATTGCACAAGGGCGGCAGTGGCCTCAATCCTAGACCTATCTCTTGAACAGGTTCCACACTTTATCAGGTATGGGGACGATTGGTTTTTCTTCTTTTTGCATTTCATGGGATATTTCGGATTTTCATATGCTGGAAACTGTGACATTAAATCTACTCGCGGCCTACGCGAAGAAGACTCTGTTAATGGTTGTTTCCTTGCTACCGTTCCGTCGTCATTGTTTGAAGACGGCACTCACTCGGTCGTTTTAGACGTTAACGGGATTATTGTACACGATCCGAACCCGAACAAATTATATCTTGGTAAAACAAAAGAAGATGCCAACGTGATGTATTGGCATATGTTCGAGCCATTTGATGAAAATAATATTACCGGATCAAACAAACAATTCGAGGAACCATTAAGCAACCCTTGTCAGTTCCCGAGCGTGAGGAGATTGAGGCGGCGTTTGGGAAGTTACGGCACTAGATATGGTGTGGAGCAACCGATCACGAGCTTGAGTTTGTCAAGATTATCTCCCAATGGCTCCGAGAACGCATGACCGGGAGGGAAGAGAAATGAAGACCACCCATTCCAGAGTTTATGCCGGATGGCCGGGAACTGGTAAAAGTTATTTATGCGATAAGTCGCCAGACGTATATTCAGAAGTAGAATGTTGGAAGTTTCGTTCTGGTGATTTCCCTGATAATTATACCAAGGCCATAGTTGATAAAATTGAAAACAATAAAATATTGTTTGTTTCGTCAGATCCTATTGTTTTAGCCGATCTGGACAAGTTGGGAGTCTCGATTACGCTAATATTGCCAGACCCTGCTTTACGAAACGAATATCTTGATCGATATATTGATAGAGATTCCCCATATGAGTTTATCGGGACAATGATGAAACATTGGAGAATATGGTTAGAGGCTTTGTTGGTCTTGGATTACTGCGAAATCGTTGTTTTGAATAGTGGGGAGTTTATAGAAACTTTCCTATCAGAAACCAATGAGAAACAAGCCAAATAAAAAGGCCCCTGGAAACAGGGGCCTAGTCAAAGATGCCTAATTATTAAGTATCAGCGTCGGGAAGAGTAATCTCCACTATTGCACCATAGCCAGAAGAGGAAGCCCCGGAATACGAAGACCCAAGGAAGTCCTTGAGATATTCGCCCTGCACGAAGTACCACGCCCTTTCCTCCTGGCTAAGGGTCAAAGCACTACCGGTGCTCGACTCCATAGTCAGACCGCGCTTGGTGGCCACCCACGCATACTCACGCGGCACGAAGAGGTAACAAGTCCCCTGCGTCACACCGGAGAAACTCATGGTCTTCTTGCCCCAGGTAAACCCGTCGTTGGCACCACGGTCATACTCGATCACTTCGTTAATCGGAAGCGGAGTGTTGTTGCGGCCTCTGAATGCATCTCCGCCAGCGGTGGCAAGCTGACCGTTGATCGCCCTCTGTATGTACCAGGAGTCTGCGCTGTTGCAAAGCATAGTGATAGAAGGAACGCTGATCGGCCTGTCGGTCTGGTTGTCCTTAAGAGTGCGAAGCTTCTGGATCGCATTGCGGAACGTGATGTAGATGTTTTCCTCGTAGGTGTCTCCGCTAGTACCGGCCGCAACCTGTTGCGAAGCGTCGAAAGTGGCACCGACGATAGCTCCGATAACCTGGGCGTTGCGCTGGTCAACATACGCCTCATTAACCGCATCGACAACCTTCTGCATCGTGTGGAACTCATTGAAAAGGATGTTTTTCAGCGAAGTCGCCCAACCAATACCGCGAATGGTCAAGTCGAAGGTGTCAGTCTCGGCAAGAGCCTGTTCAATCAGAGGAACCGAATCGCCAGAACCGCTGATCTCTTCAAACTGCCCGCGATACTTGAGAATGTCCCGCATGGTGACCGTTTCACGGAAAGCCGGGTTGTTGGTCTCGGTAACGATCCTGGTAGTGTAGTCCGGGGACTCCATGTACCTACGGGTCATGTCAACAAACAGCAACGAAACAAGCGAGGAAAGGGTGGAATAGCTCGGAGCCTGGGCCGCGTTCTTCACGGTTCCGCCTGGCTCGACTCCCATTTCTTTGAGTGCAGTATTTCTGAGCCTCGCCATGTGTGCATATAGCTTGTCCCGCCCCCCCCCGCTCACATAGTCGCGAGTAGCCATTTCAACCGTGTCCTGGTTGAGGAGCGGCTTGTCAGCAACATTAGCAAACCCGGATTTCAGATCCTTGATAGTCCCATCATACAATTGCATGACAGGAGCGGAGAACTTCTCGTTGAATCGCTCATCGGCGAGCGTTTTCTTGTTATATACCTTAAGCATTTTATCCCTCCTAGCTCGTCACCAGAACGGCTCGATAGAACTTGCTAATTACGATGACGCCATTGGTGTCCTTTACGGTTTTCAACTGGCCCCATTCGTAATATCCGACGGTCTCAGTGTCAGAGAACGTTTTTCCGCTCGGATCGAAATAAACAATCTGGTTCACAGTTCCGAATGTATTCTCACCAGCGGAAAGATCATCAGACTGAACCTCAAGACCGGCCTCAACAGCGAAAGAACCAACAGCGGCAGAGGTAATGGCTTCGTCAGCGACAGCGGCCAGCTCCCCAATGACGGTAGGCTCATATTGCGAAAGATCCGCGCCAGTGTCGTTATTCAGCCGGATATGGTCATTGTCTTCTCTGGAAACATAAATAGTAGCCATGACCTACCCCCTAGTATTTATAGGTCTGTGGTTCGTCTTTGGAACCATCACCCTGTCGATTTTCTACTACTCCGATAGTGTTCTGTTCGGAGCGGTAATCCGCTTTGTTTCCGGCAAGCTGTTTCATAACGGAATCGTTTTTCAGCTCTTCAATCTTGGCGTCGATATTGTCAGCCTTGGCATCCTTGGTCATCTTTCCAGCGTACTGGCGAACAGGATTGTCCTTTCCATCGCTGTCTTTTTCGGGACCAAACGCGGCATCAAGAGCGTTCTTGACCCTATCGGCATCAACGGCTTCAAGTTTGTTCCGAAGCTCTTTGATTTCTTTAACCGGATCGGCGACATCAATTTCTTTGAGGCTATTAACAACAGAGGCGGCGGATTTGTGGTCATCGGTGACAACCTGATCCTTCAACCCCATCGCATTAGCAACCTCTGAAAGAGTGATTTCACCGTTCTGCTTCATGTTTCCAAGTAGTTTGAACAGTTCATCCTTGTCCATATTGGCTCCTCTTTTTTGTTTATCAATCATGGAGATTAGCTCTGCAAAATCGGAAGTGTTCTCGACGTTAGCGCGGGCGACTATTCGTCGCAGCACGGAACGCACAACCTTTCCGTTTTGGATGGGCTCTCCACTATTAGCTCTAGTCTTTATGTCAATCTTGCCATAAAGACTAGAGCTAATA
>JASFOJ010000018.1:0-49018 GCA_050116575.1 Gammaproteobacteria bacterium
AGCTTTCATCGTTGCGCCCGCGGCTGGATAAATTTAACCGTTTATTTAAAGACTTAAAAGAGGGTGACGTGGTGTTTATGGACTACGTTCCCGATATGGGAACGCGGCTTGTCATCAATGGCCAGAAGATGGGCACCGTCAAAGGGCGTGATATTAATGTTGCGTTATTGAAAGTCTGGCTGGGAGCATCGCCGGCGGATAGCGAACTTAAAAGTGCAATGCTTGGTAAATGAAAATCCGGCGTTGCTAGGGCAATTAAAAGGCTTGTTTCGGATTCTTCGTCAAATCAAGATAAAGGTGACGGAATAGACGGAAGTATGACCTCGACTGCTATATAAATTTCTGGTTCGCGCATGAGCATATGTAGAAACGAGTTTTGTTACTGGATAAGTCCAGACAAAACGTAGATTTTAGGCAATATCGGGGTAAACAATATGACAGCCAACACGTCAAACACCGCCTTGTTTATTTCTCATGGAGGCGGACCGCTACCGTTGTTGGGAGACCCAGGGCACAAGGAACTGGTAGACGTTTTTAAAAGCGTTGTCGCTCAGTTGGCAAAACCTTCGGCAATTATTGTCATTAGCGCGCATTGGGAAGCGGATAAACCGACTATTACCGCAGGATCGAACCCTCCGCTTATTTACGACTATTCTGGTTTTCCAGAAGCATCTTACGAAATCGAGTATCCAGCACCTGGCGAGCCGTCTCTGGCTCGAAAAATTTTCAACGCTCTGCAGGAAAATGACATTGAGGCGATGCTGGACGAACAAAGAGGCTTCGATCACGGTCTGTTTGTACCCTTGAAAATCATGTATCCACAAGCGAATATTCCCTGCGTTCAGGTGTCGCTTATCGACAGTTTGAATGCGGCAGACCATATAAAACTGGGCAACGCCTTGCGAGGATTGCCGGTCAACAATGTGCTTGTTTTAGGTTCCGGGTTTTCCTTCCATAACATGAAGGCGTTCTTTTCCGAACCCAGCAGTGAACAGCAATCGCTGAACAATGCATTTGAGAACTGGTTAATAGAAACCTGTTCCGGCGACGGTCTTGACGAACAGGAAAGGGAAAAGCGCTTGATTCATTGGGAAAGTGCGCCTGGGGCGCGGTACTGCCAGCCCAGGGAGGAGCACTTGTTGCCGCTGCACGTGTGTTACGGTTTTGCGAAATCGCGAGCCCGGCAAGTCTTCACGTTTAAGGTTATGGGGAAACAGGCAAGCGCTTATCTTTGGTGAAAAATCATGCTGCTATATAATGATAATGCCTTTAACTGGCTCAGGATGAAGGAGGGGGGATGACCATGCTGGAACTCAGGCCGACCTGTGAAAACTGTAACAAACCATTGCCACCCAATTCCCTGGAGGCGCGTATATGTTCCTACGAATGTACGTTTTGCGCACACTGCGTTGATACGGTTTTGGAAAATGTATGCCCGAACTGTGGCGGCGGTTTCGTGCCGAGGCCGGTCAGGCCTGCAACAAACTGGCAAGGCGACAATTTTCTGGGCAAGGACCCGGCGAGTACTCGGGTAAAACACCGGCCGGTTGACCCGGAGGTACACAAAGTGTTTGCGTCTGCTATTAAAACGATTTCTCCTGACAAACGGTAATTGTAGCCCGGTCAATAAGGGCTACCTATCCTGTCAAAGTACCTCACAAAAAGAACAGCCCGTAACGAGTAAGTTGTTTGTAACTCTATCTATGGTACCTTCACTATTGGCATCGCGTACTGCTGGATGATATGCAGGCGATTTATACGCACGTAATTAAGGTGCATTTTAAAACTGCAACATATGGTTGGCTCGCGCGGGGTGGCGTTGGCGCGGGTATTGATCGTAATATTTGAACAAGGTTTGAGCATTTGGACAAGTGACAAGTAACGTTTTGCTAATTATTCTCAATTTTTCTGCAGGTTGAATAATATTAAAACGCCTTAATTGGTAATAATTTTCTTTCTTTTTTACGTTTTAATGCTTTACTTAGTTGTGGTTATCGTTCCATTGGATTAGATAAATATCTGCGGCATTGTGGAAGTGCTGCCGTAATTTACGGCGTCCCCTGAACATTGAATCACCAATCAGGTGTGCCTTTTGGTTAACTGTAGTGATAAATCATCCTGGAGAGAGATTGATGCGAATACCACAAAAAACTTTTGCGAACTACCTTGTTACGGTGCTGGCAATTGTCGGTGTAATCATTTACTTTTTTCAGCCGGGCAACACTTCGGCAACGCGTAGCCTCAAAATTGATTTAAAGGACGCGACCTTCGATTTTGCCATCAAAGGAGACACGGTAGATGTCAATTTGCTATTGACAAAATTAATTACCGCGGAACAATACCGGGATGCAGTAAAAGGCATACTAAATGGTCATGGATATTATGGTATTGATGATACTACCTTGATTGATGCATTGGAAAAAGTACCACCATCTAATTCTCTGGTAACGGAATTACGCACGCTTGCGGCCGGATACAGCTCGATTTTTTCCAATGATTTAAGACCCACAACGCTAACAATAGCGGACAATGTGCCAGTAGGGCTTTCTGAAAGTGCAGCCTGTAAAAATTCAGAGTATTTTGGCAAGGACGTTTTATTGTCTAATCAGGAAGAAAGTATTTTCTATATAACCCGGATTACCAAACCATGGGCGTGTTCTAAAAACGAGAACAAAATCTATGTTAACAGGGAAGTAGGGCGTTATATCAGCGGCTGCAAACCTTTGGCCGGTAATCAACTTTCAATTAAGGTCCAGAAATTTACTGATAGTGGATTTCCCCGGCCGACGCAACTGTGTAATAGTTAATTACTGAACCCCTGTAAGGAGATCAATCATGTTTCGTTTGGTGCTCGCGGTATTATTACTACTTCTGATGCAAACGGCAATTGCCGAATGCCAAATAAACGGTCAAACCTACCAGCCGGGCGATGTTGTTGCGGGATTCGTCTGTACCGAAAGCGGGCGCTGGGTAAAGGTTGGCAATTAAATCATCGCTAAAGTCTACCAGTTGATTTTCGCAGCCGTAAATGTCGACGATTGAGGATCTTACGGAATTGTGCTGAAATAATAGATTAAAATATTATACGTTCGTGTTTCTATGGTGGCCGTAATTCACGAATACCATAATATCCGGCGTAGCTTGAGCCCGGCAGACTACGTTTATTTTCGCCACGTGTCCAAAGTGGCAGGTAACAACGTTACCAATACAATTGATCTCGCAACTCCCTCCGTCTTTAAATTCCCCGGCATTGGCGATCAGCTTGAGCTATATCATTGCGCAAACCTTAGCGCGCGTAGTACATATACAATAGCTGCCTATTCCAAAGAACTTACTTCCCAGCTAATAGATGAGACATACGAAACGCGAAACGTTTGTCAGGCAACAGTTCCGGTCCATGCAAATGATAGGAGTGCACTATGAGCACGATCGTCGGGGAAACTCTGGTTTTCGGCCAGCAAGTGGGGGGCAATGTCCCATTGGTGGTATTTGGAGATGAATTTTACGCCCGTTATGAAACGCTTGCGGGATATACCGTTCGTTACGATCTCGATTTTGGCTGTTACTGCTACGCGCAGCTTGTCGACGGGCAGCTCGTTTCTACAGGTACGCCTATAGTGAAACGCCCGCCATTAGGTCTTCGCAGGCATCTTCGGGCGTCATCACGCATTCGCAACGGCGAGTTTAAAACCCGTTATCAGGCTCTGCGACCACCGGAACCGGTCGGAGAGACCCAGGTGATGCGCGTATTGGGCCCCAACAGCGGCCTGTTAACTGGCCGACAGGTCAACAGGGGCAGTGTTCGAGGCTTGACGATATTGGTGGAGTTTCAGGATATCCCGTGTGAAGTGAGTGCGGAAGATGTACAGGCAATGTTGAATAACGAATCCTATAGTGCCCATGGTAACTTTTGTTCAGTGAGGCAATATTACCGCTTAATGTCCAGCGGACTGCTGGATTATGCCAACGACGTGGTTGGGCCGGTAAAGTTAAGTAACAAGCAAAGTTATTACATAAACAAACCGCTAATGGCTGAAGCTCTGGATCTCGCCGTTGATCAGTTTAATGTGGATCTCACACGCTACGACTCCAGGGGAGAAGGCATTGTGGATGCCTTGAGTTTTCTGTACGCGGGCCGGACTTTTTATAAAAACTGGTTATGGCCGCACAACTCCGTATTGGAATTGAGCCGCAATGGCCTGCAGACCCACTATTACACCATACAAAGCCTTGGGCGGCGGTCCATTGACCTGAGCATTGGTACCTTTGCCCATGAAACCGGGCATATGTTATGCCGGTTTCCCGATTTATATGACTACGGCGAACGGGATGGTGACTACGAAAAAAGCGCAGGGTTGGGGCGCTATTGCCTCATGAGTTCCGGCAACCATTTAAACGGCGGTAAGACGCCATCACCCATTTGTGTCTATTTGAGGGATTTGGCCGGCTGGTGCACAAGGCGACGCGATATCAATATGCCAGGCCAATACAATGCCCTTCACGGCGAGTACGACATGGTTCTGCGTTTTCCAACCGACAGACCATATGAATATTATTTAGTTGAAAATCGCAGTCAAATCGGGCTGGATGCTCATTTACCGGACGGCGGACTGGCCGTTTTTCATTGTGATACGCGGGGCTCCAATGAACTGGAAGACGGTACGCCCGATCGCCATTACCAGTGTGCCCTGGTGCAGGCGGATGGCCATCGTGACCTTGAAAATAATTTCAATCCCGGTGATCAAGACGATCTATTTAGCGATATCAGTGGGAAAGCTATAGCCGGTGATACGCGGCCGTCAACACGGATGTGGGATGGCAGTGATTCAGGTATGGTTTTATATGATGTTAGCGCACCGGGCCAGCAGATGAGCTTCAAATCCGGTGAAGCGCCGGTAAGTACCCGGGTAACGGCAATGGCCGAGCCCGATTTGCTTATTCCGGATAACGATCCTCAGGGAATTTCAACACCCATTAATGTCAGTGCGTCAGGGCAATTGGCATCTATTCGTGTTCAGGTTGATATCAGTCATACCTATCGCGGTGATCTGGAAGTGGAATTGGAGGCGCCTTCCGGCAAGCTTGCCATGCTACACAGCAAAAAGGGAGGAGAGCTGGATAATCTTCTGCTTGATATTTTCTCAGAAGACAACGTTGACTTGCATGCTTTTGAAAATGAACCAATCAATGGTGTGTGGATACTGCATGTTCGTGATTTATTGCAGGCAGATGTGGGCCGTCTCAATCGCTGGCAACTGACCATCGATTATCAACTCAGTGATTTTGTATTAAGTGCAGAAGTTAATCCCGTTCTAGCCATACCGGACAACCAACGGGCTGGCGTGTCCAGTGAACTGCATATCGTGGGAGAAGGTGTGGTCAAGGCGGTTGAAGTGGAAGTGGGGATTACTCATACTTACATTGGTGATCTGCAGATCGAGCTCCAGTCACCCGCGGGAAATACGGCTTTGTTGCGGCCCGCTGACTGGAAGCGAGAACAAAATCTTCTAGCGACATATACTAATGATACAACACCCACCTTGGATTTGTTTGTTGGTGAATCGGCAGCAGGAACCTGGGTGCTCCGTGTGCGTGATCTGGCTGGCTATGATACCGGTACGTTGGATCGCTGGATGATTAGTTTAACCACGAGTCTGGGAGAAGGCGTGGTAGCGCCACCCCGACCGCAAATGTCGCAAACATTACAATAGACTTTGCTGGCTTCCAGGTTGGTCTCTAGCGGATTTATTCGCGGCGATAAAATAAAAATAACATTGTTATAACCGTACCGCGTTACTTTGATATAAATGACAAGAAAAAATTGACCGTTATGTAACCATTACCACGATTTGCTGTCATTGTTTGCCTGCTTTATACCAACTTTCCCGAACTGATAAGCACGCTGATGCTACGCCTGCCATCGGCACAATGACTTGCCAATTTTCGACTGCTTTTCCGATGTACTACCGGACAAAAGTGAATTTCTTTTAATGTCGCTTTGTATAACATCTGCCCGAAACACGCAGCGTATGACGTCTATATGTTCAATTGTGTATTTAATGCGCGATTGAGCCCAGTAAATAGCGCTAGCACACAAGCAGGCAGTTACTATATTATGCAAATTGTTTTTGTTAATACGTAATTAACGTATTGAAGGAAAACACAATTAGACACATTTAGATTGAGTCAAAATAATAACAGGAGGGTAGCTTGCAATGGTAAGTAAATTATTTGGAATTCTGGTTGCCGGGTGTTTTATATTGGTTACATTCAATGCTGCGGCAGTCCCACCGGTAACCGGTGAGCCCATAATCGTGCAGCATTTGGGGAAAATAGACTGGCCGCAGGATGATGCGGTAACCACACCTTATTTAACACAACTGTCAGCCAACGACATTAACGACCTGCATGGTGATGTAACATGTGATGTCATAATTTCCACTCCCGGCAATTATCATATGGCATTGCATGACGCCATGAAGGGCCGTGACGACCTTAATTTTGTCGGACTGCAAGCCCAGGCGAAGGAATTGTATGACGCGACCATATGCTGGTCAACGTCTCCGCCGATTTCACCCGAACAGATACCCGCCGCTGATCTGCAGTTCAAGAATATTCATCTTAAAGGGCGTCCGGCACTAGCCATGGGGCCCGGCGGTGTTATGAATAAGTTGTTGGCTGAGCAATATGTTGATTCCGCCACGGCCCAACCGTTTTTACGAAACAAAGGGAACGCAATTCTGGTTAGGGCGGATAAAGCAAGCAAAATCCACAACGTTTGTGATCTGGGCGGTAAAACTCGGGTGGTAACACCCAATCCCGACCTGGAGCCCGGTTCTTTCGGCAACTTTTCCGGCACAATTTTCAATGTGGCGAATCAAAATGATTTTGGCTGTGATGCTACGGAGCTGTTTAATAGTATATTCAGCCAGGACATATCAAATTTTGACCTTTCCGTCTTCGATAATCCCTATGACATTGACGATATACTGGACGTATTTGGCGAAGGTGAGCAAAATAGTGGTAAGCCGCCGAAATGGATTGCCTCCTCACGTATTATGCACCGCGATGTACCCTATGCGCTCTGTCATAACGAAGCGGACGCGGGTGTGATTTTTTACCACCAGGCAATCTATTTAAAACAGGTATTGGGTTTGACCGGCTGTGATTTGGAAGTTATACCCATGGGTGGCACAGTGTCGAGCCCGGATCCATTGCCGGGTAACAAGGTGGGTACATTGCATATCGCCAAGGTTAGCGGTGACTTTGCGCCCAAAGTCCTGGCGGCGCGGGATCTTGTTTATAACTTCCTGACCGACAGCCCCATTTGGACCCAAATTATGGCGGACTATGGATTGGATGATCCGACGCCGTAAGCGATAGACGGTAAACGTAGAGTCGTAGTTATGACTGAAGTTGATCATATTGTTTGCGCTGTTGTTTGACAAACTGATTAATGCAGAAAAAAAAGGGCCGAAGACACATTGAGGGTGTTTTCGGCCTTTTTTCTATCGTACCGTAGATTAGTATTGAAGTTTTTTTAGTGGCTGTAATTCAGTTGTGCTCCTTTGATAAGCCGATTCACCGCCGGTTGTTCATTTCATTCGCCACGTGCCGTTGCCGTCCGGTTTACTGGAATCGCCATATGGTCATATCTGTAGTGCTGGTGGAGCCGGTACTATAGCCGCTGATCACCAGAAATTCATCGGCGTCAAGCAAGGCGGCGTTGCCTGAATCAGTACCCGTACCACCGGCGGCTCCATGGTCGAATACGCTGCCAGTGCCGTTGGCGGATGCGTCCAGGTCGCCATTGGTGTCATATATCCACAAAGCCATGTCCAGTAGCTTGCCGCCGGAGTTCTGCAAATTGCCGGTAACGTAGATCCGGCCGTTGGCATTTACGGCAACATCGTTACCGATGGCGTTACCGGATAAAACCTGCGAGTTTTGGTAGGTAACAACGCCGTCGTCGTTAAATGTGGTATCCGGTGTACCGTCTTCGTTAAGTCTCATCAAAGTCATCAAACTAAACCCCGCGACGTTGATACGGGTTCGCCCGGTAACGACGACGCGGCCTTTATTGTCGACGGTGATACCATAAGCATCATCGTCAGTTGGCGTCAGCATTATGTCGCTACCATCATAGACAACCACCCCTCCGTTCCCAAAGGTTGAATCCAGTATGCCGGTATTCAGGTAGCGAAGAATCACAATATCATCGTCGCCATTGGCGTTGCTGCTCGATCCTGCCACCAGGATACGGTTACTACTGTCGATTTTAACGGCAAATGCCGAGTCCGACGATCCCCCTGCAAGCCCGTCTCGGACATCCTTGCCATCCGTGTTAAAAGTAGTGTCCAGCGAGCCGGTAGGCGTCATCCGTAAAATATATAAATCATAATCGGAACCGTTCCAACTGTCGCCGACCACGACCACGTTGCCGGCGTTGTCAATAGCGATATCCCGACCCGTATCCGTCAGGCTGCCGCCGGCAATGGAGTCAAACACCTTGATACCACCGGGCAGGTTGGTTTCTGGCTGCAGGGATCCGAAGGGGTGGTATTTCCAAATTACCATATCATTGTCACTGCCATTGCTACTGGTGCCGGTAACCCAGATATAGCCATCGGCATCGATCGCCAGCGCCTGGCCAATATCCTCACCGTTGCCACCGGCGGCGTTGTTGTGGGTAACGTACCCCTGGCCGTTCAGACCCAAGTCGAAATCCGGGCCTGGAGACGGATTGCCAACATCCAGGGTGCCGTCGGGGTAGATGCGCCATAGCGCCATATCGGAACCGGAACTGCCCGCACTTAATCCTGTGGTGACGATACGTCCCTGGCTGTCGATGGCAACATCGTAAGCGATATCGCTGCCATCACCGCCACCGGCATTGTGATGGGAAAAGGAACCGTCGGTGGCCAGCGTGTTATCTGGGATCCCTGACGCGCGGGCCGATCGATACGTCACCATATTGCCGGCCTGATCCCGGACTACGACATTCCAGTAAAAGGTTGGGGCGCCAATCAGTCCCAGTACTGAGCGGGTATTGATGTCCGAAATCCACTCAGTATGCGCCGTGCCCGATGCTGTCACGCCGGCCACATCGGTAATGTTATTGGTTTCCGAGTAAAACAGGCGGTATTGCAGATTTTCCTGGCCCAGCGCATCGTCAGCCTTTGTCCAGCTGAGATTAAACTGGTTGTTGTTAATATCCGAGAAGGCCAGCAGGCCGTTGGCAACGACAGGTGGCGTATTATCAACAGTAAAATCGGCCGACAGCGTAAATCCACTTTCGCTCGCGTTACCGGCAATATCCGTGGCGATAATTTTCACTTTATAGCCACCGCCGTCCGGGTGGGCGGTGGTGTCCCAGTTGAATGTGCCGGTGTCGGATAAACTATCTGCCAAGGTTTCGGGAAACGTGCTGCCACCGTTGGTTGACAGCAATACGGATACACCCTGAATGGCGTTGGTATCGGTAGTTTCCCAGCTCAACTCGGTAGTGCCGCTAACAAACAAATCACCTGTCATGGAGGACGATACTTGTGGCGGTGTATTATCCAGTTCGAATATGCCAGAAAACGCCGGACTGCTGGTGTTGCCAGGAATATCCCTGGCAATAATTCGCAGTTGATACTGGTCGCTGTCACCGGCGACGAACGGGTTGTCTTCGATGGAGTTCCATTCATAACTGCCTGTATCTGTAACATCGGTTGCCACATCTAGGAACGTGCCGCCGCCATCGTTGGAAACAGCAATGTCCACCGTACCGCTGTTATCATCGACGGTATTCCACTGGATGGTGACGATTGCCGATTGCAGACTATTTACAGCTGGTGCAGTTACCGTGACTTGGGGGTTGGTTTTGTCGACCGACCCACCTGATGATCCGCCGCCGCACGCGGTTAGCAGCACCATCAATAGTGTCATCGTAATTAGAGAACCCGGAGTTTTAATAATCATTGTCGGTTTTTCCATGAATCTATTGATAATCCAAAAAGTCATATGCTGATTTATAATAACAATCCTGTCCCGCGCGCGTTATTACCAGAGCCGCTGAACCGATGGGCCCGGTAATTGTGTATTCCTCCTGGAACATTTAGTCGGGAAAATATCAGGAACAGACGCTTTCCTGTTAAAAATAATTGTGGGGCCGAAATCGGACTCGCTGTGGTTATTGCCGCTCAAAAATCTGCACCGCACGCCAGACCATTACCTGCTCGGTCTTATCCTTAGTATTGTCTGTTAGGTTGGCAGCAGACGTCAATGGTTGTTGTGTCGCTTATTGTATGCACTAAATGACTGTTTTACAGGGACTCATTCGTTAGCCGCATAAAGAATGAAGAATGGCGATATAAAATTAGGTTAATTTCTTGATATCAAATAAAGGGCGTTCGACACCGGTTTTCAACACAGGTGGTGTTTCGCAATAGATAGTCTCCGAAAACGGCCCGAATCAATGTTGAAAATCCGGGCCGGGGTTAGTTGCGTTGCTTTGGCACTAACTTAAGGTGATTCCAGCGTACATATTATGCTGTACAGATCGTTGCCAGATTATGCAAAGACAGTGTTCCTTGCATGTTCTTGCGCGGTGCGGCTTATTGACATCATCGAATTCCAGTTGGTGCAAGTCGGAGATAATCGACTAAATATTGTGCTATTATGCCCGCGCATGATCCATACTCCGTCTGCAAGTACGTTCAGAATTAACGGTCAATAAGAGGAACAGTTATGTTGAGAATAGCGGGATGTTCAGTTTTTACGATGGCGCTGCTACTTTTGTCAATGACGGCGCGGGCAGCCGTCATTGAGTTTGTGCCCAGCGTGGGGGTGGGTATGAGTACACTGGATTTTCACCAAAAACTGCCCAATGGTGATACAAACAACCAAAATGGTGACTTTACCATTGCCTATGTCAGCGGGGCTTTTATTGTGGATCGTATCATCGTTAACGCGTCCATGGACATTCCGTTTAATGACGACCATTTTTATCGTGACAATCCCTTGCCACAGGTCAATGGTGTTTCGCAGGTTGGCCGTGAAGACTACAACGTTACATTTGGTTATGCAGTACGGGACTGGGTAACTGTTTTTACAGGGTGGTCCATTGGTATAACCGAGTTTACCTCAACGACACAGCCCAATAACATGGGGTATATCTCCCGGCATGACGACAGCGGGCCATTTGCAGGTGTAAGTATTGCGTATAATATGGGAGACAATGGCAGCGTCGGCTTTGATGTGGCTTATGCGAGTTTTAACAGCGAAATAAATAATCGGACTCCAGACCCGGCATTGACGTCATTGAATCACCAAAAAATTATCGGTGACACGACCGGCCTGAGCTACGGGGTGCAATGGAACTCCACTCCCGGTAAACTTGCCAGTTATTTCGTCAAGATACGTATTCGCGATTACCGCTTCGATGCGCAAACTTCTAATAAATCGCCTGGTCCCGTCAACCTGGAAATTGACAAGAACTTTACCATGTTTATTGTCGGGGTGTCTTTTTAGGTCATTGGATACGATAGACACGTATTCATTTGGTGGCTTCGCTATAGTCTTTCAGTTACCGGTGCCAGGGTTTGCGTGCTGCCACGATGAGCAGGGGGATAAGCAAGGCAGTAAGAATCAGTGGCACATAATAGACCAAGCCGTCGTTATAATTAATGTTTCCCATAAAACGTTCGTTAACCACCACGCCGGCATGTATGACCAGTAAGATCAAACCGGCCGCAATGGATAGTGTTGCGGTTAAAAACGCTGCAGCAAAACCGAAAATAACATAAGGCAATAAACCCGCTAGCAGCACGCCAAACATCAGTTTGTGATAGCTGTATTGCGGTACGATGGCTGCGGCGGCGGATAACACGATACCGGCAATGATAATACCAACACTGATTGAGTAAGATTGTTTCGCAGTGTCTGGCGTCTCCATTGTTACCTCCTGTAGCCTGCGGGAAAGGTGTTCAAATCATAATCCCATTGATGGAGATGGTATCAACCTGTGCAGGGAACTGGTATGACATTTGTTAATGATCCGGTGAATTATGTGACTGCATTTAGAGCTTTTATTAGATAAAGCGCAGTGACGGCAGTTGTACAAAGCATTATAGTTGAAGAGACTAAGCTGTCGCTTACCGGAGCCGGTACCGTTGAACCGCGGCTTCCAGGATCATTTGTAGCATATCGGCATAAGAGTATCCCGCCCAGTGAGCCATCATGGCCATGCGGCTGTCGGCGTACCACGTGGGGTTGGGGTTGGCGTCCAGAAACCGCGGCTGGCCGTCGGGCCCGGCCCGAAAGTCAAAGCGTGCGTAGTCGCGCAATCCCAGACGCCGGAATAAGCGGGTGCAGTGTTCAACCAACTGCGCGTAAGTAATTTCGTCCAATTCCGCAGGCTGGTGTCTAAGCTGGTTCCAGTAAGGTGAAGTTTCGTCAAACTTGGCATCGTAGGTGAATACGGGGGGCAGCTCTGGCGCCAGTTGGCTATAGTCAATTTCCGCCGGTGTCAGTACAGTCAGTCCGGTCGCGGGATTGCCAACAAGTCCGACGGTATATTCCGTCCCGGTGAGAAAATCCTGGATGACCGCTTCCGGAGGCTCGATTTTATCCGCGAGCCAGTTCATATAGGCTATGGCCTGGCCGGCGTCATGGACCACGCAGTCTCTGGTCATGCCGTAGCTGCCAGCGCCATAGTTGGGCTTGATCAGGGCGGGATAGTTTTCGGGCAATGTTAAGGGATCGGCACGAAGGTCGGCGTATATTTCATTGGGCGTCGGTATGTTGAGATTCATGGCAAGTGCGCGCATTAGTGATTTGTCGGACGTCACATCCAGCGCCATGCCGTTGGAGCCGGTATAGGGGATGCCAACTATTTCGAGCAGCGCCGGGATATGGGTTACCAGGTACCAGTCATTACGGTAGCCGGTATCGCAAAAATTCAGTGCCAGGTCTAATGCGGTATCTCGCAATTCATCGATGAGCTGTTCATGATTATCGAAATAGACAAAGGTGTAGTCTTCAAACAATTCCAGGCTTTCTTTGAGTTGCCGAAATGCTTGCAATTCTTCTTCGCCCAGCTTGTTTTCGTGGGAAAAGGAATAGGGCAGGCGGGGATCACCGAGCAGGACACCGACTTTTAGCATGGCGCGTGACATGTACTTCCTTTCCTGTATTTGTTTTTGGTGCCGCGGTTGTTGGTTTAGCGCTTGCTAGACGTTATCGCGGGGTATGGTGCAGTTCCAGTCTCGTGCCGCGAACCGGCGGTCGCCTTCAAAGGCGTCCAGTGTCGCGTGGATATAAAAGTTCTGGACGTCGGAGGTGAGCACGGTGCGCGTTTCCGTGCGGATGGACCAGTTTTTGCGCCGCAAACGCCAGGTGGCTGTTACCTCACCGCGAAAGGATTCATACTCACCGCGGCGATAGCTGTATTGTTCCGTGGAAGCATTACCCGCTTCCATGCCATGTTCTTCGAAGCGGAAGATGCCATCATCGATGACCACTTCCAAGGTGGAAATGTCGTTGGCAAGATCGCGAATGACCGTCCAGCGGTGATCCACCGGTTTTAAGGTGGTCATTTCCGTGCCCCGCGCCGCCTCGGGCTTACTGAATTCCCGCAACGATTCATCTGTGCTTCGGGGTTCGCGGGTTGGCAGGATTAACCGGCTGTTATGTGTGTAAATGGTTAGACACGCTTTAGATGGTGGTGCCCAGGCCAGGGGAAAATACGACGTGGACAGGGCCAGGCGAATTCGGTGGCCTTTGGCGAAGCGCTGTGCCACATCATTACATTGCACGTGTACCCGGTAACGTTTGTGTGGTTCCAGTGGCTCGGGATGTTCATGGCTGTCGCGGTGGGTAAGATTCAATAAACCATAAGTGACGCGCGTCGCCTCGCCATCAGGGGCAACGTCCGACAAACGCGCCGCCACCATGGCAACGGGCTTATTGGCTGACAGTTCCAGTTCCGCTATCGTGGGCCCCAATATTTCTACGGCGTTCTCCAATGGTTCAGTTTCGAATACCAGTGCGCCGCCATCTTCCTCGCGCTGGTCGTGGGGAAGGTCGGGCGGTGCGGCGTAAGAACACCATTTACCGGCGAACATGCCAACGCTGAGGGGTGATTCGATTGAGAGAATCTCATCGTCGGGTGGCCGGCCGTCAGTGATTAACCGATGCTGTGCCAGTTGAAAGGTCAATGGCTGGATATATGAGGACGGCCAGGCCGGTTCGGCGACCCAGCGCCCCGGCCGGTGTTCATAGGTGGGATGTGGAGGCGCGCTGTGTTGCATCCAGACCCGTAGCATTGGGTCATCTTCTGCGCCGTTGTCTTTGCCTTTTAACCAGTGATCGAACCAGCGCAAGGCTTCCTGCAGAAAACCAATCGCCGGTCCTGGGGTGCCAAACTGCGGATAAATGTGACTCCAGGGACCAATTAACGCTTTGCGGGGAACATCCAGATGTTCAAGCATACGAAAAATCGCGTTGGAGTAACCGTCCGCCCAGCCACTGGCCAGCAGCACCGGCACCTGGATGGCGGAGTAATCCTCGCAAATGGAACCGTGTTGCCATTGTTCGTCACGGCGCTGATGGCGCAACCATTTTTCCAGCCACAGGCCGCTGCCGTCGAGGCGCTGCAGCCACATGTCGCGCCACCGTTCACCCACAATGTCCGGGTCTGGTGGCAGGGAATTGAAGGCAAACATGATGGATGCCCACGACAGGTTGTCACCCAACAGGCAACCGCCCATGTAATGTACATCGTCACGGTAGCGGTCATCCGTGGAGCACAGGCTGATCACGGTTTTTAATTCCGGCGGACGCCGCGCTGCGATCTGCAGGCCGTTGAATCCGCCCCAGGAAATGCCAATGATGGCCAGCGAACCATCACACCACGGTTGTTCCGCAATCCAGCGCAAAATGGCCAGGCCGTCATCCTGTTCAAGTTTTAAATATTCATCCTCCAGAACGCCATCGGAATCGCCGCTGCCGCGAATATCCACCCGTACACCCGCGTAACCGTGTCCTGCCAGGTAGGGCATCATCCGGCTGTCGCCGCGGCGGGTATGATCCCGGCGCCGGTACGGGTTGTAATCAAGTATGGCCGGTACGGGATTATGTTCGGCGCCTTCCGGGAACCAGATGCGTGCCGCCAGTCGGCAGCCGTCGGGCATGGGTATCCACTGGGTTTCTATATCACGGACGGCAAACGGGAAGTTGTCGATGACTTTCATGACCTAGGTCCATGCAATGTGTTTGGATAGCTTATAACCTTACCCGTTGTTTACTGTCAGTTGTTTGACGGTCGTCAACCGTGAGCGGTCTTTACGGGTAGAGGGATCGATTGCTGTCATACGGTAATTACGAATTGACCATTTAGGCCGTCATCCCGAAGCCGACACGATTGAGCAAGTTTCTAACTGACGAGCACTGTTTCCTGGTGCACCTATAAGGAAAAGTATGTCAACCAAAAATATATTTGTGATGGGGTTGAACGATTTCAACCGGGCCTTGTTGCAAACCATCGACGATGCCGCGCAATACCGGTTTCATACGCTACTTGATAATGCAGACGTCGAGGAGCCGAAGGTCTATCGAGTCAAGGAATTGCTGGATGAGGCGCGGACGCAGCTGCGGGATTTTTCCGGCAGCATTGACGCGATTATTGGTTATATTGACATGCCCGTGGGATTCATGGTCCCCATACTGTGCAAGGAATTCGGTCTGCCGACGGCAAGCCTTGAAAGCGTGCTCAAGTGCCAGCATAAATACTGGAGCCGACTGGAACAGAGTCGCAGTATTCCCGAACATGTTCCCCGGTTTAACCTGGTCAACCCGTTTGCCGATAATCCGCTGTCACAAATCAAGCTGGATTATCCTTTCTGGCTGAAGCCGGTAAAGTCAGCCGGTTCCTACCTGGGTTATCGTATCCACAACCGGCGGGAGTTTAATAAACGCATTGTCACGATCCGCGAGCATATCCGGGAAATATCCGACCCATTCAATCACGTACTGGAATACGCGCAACTGCCAGAAGACATTGCTGATGTGGATTTCAGTTATTGTATTGCAGAACAAATGGTCAGCGGCCGACAGTGTACTCTGGAAGGTTACGTGTTTAAGGGAGATTTTCGTGTGTTTGGGGTTGTAGATTCCATTCGCTACGCAAACCGCTCTACCTTTTACCGTTACGAATATCCGTCTCGCTTACCCTTGCACGTTACCCACCGCATGGCCGATATTGCCCGCGATTTTCTGGCGCATATAGGTTTTGATAATTCAACGTTTAATGCGGAATTTTTTTGGGATGAAGTCCATGATCGTATCTGGTTGCTTGAAGTGAATTCCCGAATATCACAGTCACACAGCTATCTGTTTACCATGGTCGATGGTGCTTCCAATCATCAGCCCATGGTACAAGTGGGTATGGGGCAGCGCCCAACCATGCCGTACCGACGGGGATCGTACCGTTACGCCGCCAAGTTCTTTTATCGCAAATTTGAGGATGCTGTGGTGGAGCGGGTGCCCAGCCGCAAGGAAGTGGAGACAGCACAACTGCAGATTCCCGATGCATTAATTAAGGTCAATGTTTCGGAAGGGATGAAGTTATGGCATCTGCGGGAACAGGATAGCTACAGCTATGACATTGCCTGGATTTTTGTGACCGGAAACAGCCGGCGGCAACTGCAGGATCACTACCAGCAATGTGTTGATGCGCTGGATTTTCGTTTTGCGGAGTTGCCAGTTGCGGCTGCCGGCTCGCAACGAGAGACTGCTGCGGAATCAACTAAAAGTAGCAAAGAGAAAAAAACGGAATACGTTTGATTGTAAATTTTTGCGTCAGTCTCCAAACAATATAGAGTGAACAAGAAGTCCAATGTTCTGATCGCTGACTTCCGGTGAAGATGGCGGCATGGGTATGATACCCCAAATACCCTTACCACCGTTTTTAACTATTTCGATTAGACGTGTTTCCGCATCGGGGATATCTTTAAAACGCAGAGAAATGGCCTTAAAGCTGGGTCCTACTATATTGGTTTCTGTTGAATGGCACGCAAGACAGTTGCTATCTTTTGCCAATAATAGCGTGGCGCCATTGAGCGTGTAGTTGTATGCCGCCAGTTCTTCCTCAGAGGGAATGGCCGGGTCCGAAATGAGAAATATTTCGGTCACAGATAGTTCGTAATTGGAATCCAGGTGGGCCACCACGTCAATATCGAAATAGCCGTCCTGCCCGGTTACCGATAATGTGACTGAGTCGTCGGTATTGCGCAGTTCAGAACTGTCAACCAATGCGGCATCCCCTGGTAATAACGGGTCATAGATATATAAGTCGGCATCACCAGTTGTGGATACCAAATCAAGTTGATAGACAGTGTCCGCGAGCCCGTGGAACTAATATTTGTCCGTTTCTCCGGCCAGTACCATGTTGCTAATGGATTGGTTGTCCGACAGCGCCACTCTGCCGTTTTCGCCTTCCAATATGCGTTTGATCAGGGAACGAATGGTTTCATCCGTGATCCGGGGTGAATACGGCGGCATGGGTACGTTACGCCATGCACCTTTACCGCCCTTTTTGACTTTATTGACTAGATACTCTTCGGCGGGACCGTAATCTTTATAACGCAATGAGACCGCTTTCCAGGCGGGGCCGACCACTTCCTGATCGACAGCGTGACACGCCAGGCAGCCGCTGCGTTTTGCAATATCCAGCGTCCCGGCTGTTAAGGAGTATTCATAGTTATCGACGGCTTGCTGCTCGGGTAATTTTGGCAGGTTAGACGTTTCGTTGCTTCCCTTTTCAGATACGCAGCCGAAAATACCGGCAATCATCCATAAAACGATAAATAAACGCCGCATATTGGTTTTTGCCTCCTGATCTGATTTTTCTTCCTTGTTCCCGCTGTCGGCATCGCGGAAAGTAGTTATGTCTGTGTACAAAGCAAGTTACTTATATAATCCGATAATACTGTAACCAACGGTAATGTAAAATTGTCGACCGATGGGATTTGTAGCAATTTATTCTTGCCATAGATTTTATTTGTCATAGAGTTGTAATGATATACACAAATCATCACATGTAAGTGCCTACATTGGTAAACATATTTTAGCGGTTTTGCAAAGGTAAATATTGCCGCTTTTGCGGACTCGGATTACTCCTTGTCTATGACATAATAATACCTTAATTGAATGTTTGCTGTGCGAATTCGTTACGCTTAATATACAAAAATTTAACTACACGGAAAGAAAACAATAACAATGTGGCGATGGAATCTGCTGTTGTGGGGGGTATGGCTATGCTTTGCCGCGCCCGCGTATGCGCAAAACGTGCTGATTACCGTTTTGCAAAAAGGGACGGGCGAGCCGGTCGCCGGTGCGAATGTGGTTGTGATAGGAACGGAAAAATACGTCGTTACCGGCGAAAATGGCCAGGCGCAACTGGCGGTGGAGGAACCGGCACCCCAGGTTAAAATTCTGGCCGTTGGTTATGAGACACTGGTCGCGCCACTAAATCCTGTCGATGGTAAGGTTACTTATTACATTGAGCCGGTGAGTGTCGATAGTACGGGATTTGATGTTGTAGCGGATCGCCTGCCGGAAAAGATTTCCAAAATTTCCATGTCGGCGCAAGAATTGGCCCATGCCCCCGGCAGCCAGGGTGACCCTATCATTGCCGCTCAGTCATTGCCCGGCGTGGTCACCGCGGAAGACGGGTCAGGGCAGGTCTATATGCGTGGTAGCGATATCTACGACAACAACACCTTCGTAAACCGGGTACCCATTGGTTACCTGTACCATTTCGGTGGCCTGCGTTCCACCATAAATCCCCAGCTTATTAGTGACCTGAACATTTTTCTCGGTGGTTTTCCCGTCGCTTATGGTGACAAGCTGGGGGGTGTGTTCGATGTTCAATTACGGGAACCACGCGCTGACAGGCAACGTTATCATTTTGATATCAGCACTATTGAAGCTAATTTTATTGTTGAAGGACCTGCAGGCAGTTCAAGCAATCAAAGCACCGACGGCTACTATTTTGCGGCCCGGCGCAGTTATATTGATTTGATTCTGTCTCCCTCGGATTTTACGGATTTGGCCTCGAGCGATAACAAGAGCGAAGAGGAAACCAACCAGTTTATTTCCGTACCCGAGTACTATGACATACAAGGGCTTTATCGACACCCAATGCATAACGGTTATCTAGATTATTACTATTTTGCAGCGTCGGATAAAACAGCCTTCGAAAACCGAGAAGGAGTCAAGACCGATCCTCAAATTGCCGGTGATACTATTTCAGAGCAAACGTACCACACCCTTGGCCTTTCCTGGAAAGCGAAACTCGATACGCAATGGAAGGTGGATATGCCCGTCGCTTTTGTATATCAAAAGTCCAGTTTGCAACTCGGCAGCGATGATTCCGGCAATCCTTTTTATGCCAACAGTGAGCAGGAAAATCTGATATGGCTGCCGCAATTGACGTTTCAACATGATGATTTTAACCAGTATATGTTTGGTTTTGATGCGGGAATCGTGACCGTGCCGCTGGACCTGTATATCTCCCGGCCGCCACTGGAAGAGGATGTCTACTTTAACATTACGGATCAAAACAAATACCGGGTAAAAGATACTATCCACGCAAGGGAATTTGATCCGTACTTTCAATACCGCAGACACTGGTCAGGCCGCTGGACCAGTATACTTGGTTTGCGCTATTCCTATATCGATGGCAGCGGGGACATTGCCGTGCGGGCATTTTCACCACGGTTAGCTCTGGAATATCAATACACGCCGGAAACCCTGTTAACGGCCAATTGGGGACGCTACGTACAACTGCCCCATGGCTTTGAGCTATTGGACGGATTTGGCAATCCGGGTCTGGAATACACCGAAGCGGAACATCGAATCCTGGGTGTTGAGCATAAAGTGAGTTCTTTGTGGAGCGTCAAGGCAGAAATCTATCAAAAACCCATGGATAATCTTGTGGTCAGTATCGACAACCAAACGCCGCCGGACAACTATGAGAACCTGGGTGAAGGCGACGCCTACGGACTGGATTTGTTCCTGAAACGGCAACGACATAACGGCGTAATGGGTTGGATCAGTTACTCCTACGCCCATACAGAACGCTTCAACCCGTTGAAACCGCAGGTGGGTGACCGCAATTTCAGTGGTGACCAGCCTCACAGCCTTACGCTTGTATGGAGTCAACCTTTTAACCGGGGTCCTTTTGACTGGATGCAAAGCTGGAAGCGCTGGACTTGGGGCGTAAAACTGCAGGCCCATTCCGGTAAACCCTATACGAAATTAACGGGCCGTCACCTGGAGGATCCCGCAGACCCCAACAGCCGCTATATCCCTGAATTCGCCAAGCATAACGCTGATCGCACACCGGCTTATTATCGCCTCGATTTGCGCCTGGAGCGTGATTTTCTGTCCAATACCAGGAAGATGAAATTCTATATTGATATCCTTAATGTCACCAACCACAAGAATATTGTCGGTTATGACTATGGTTCTGAATTTGAGAAATTTAACAATCCTGACGAGGCGACGGGATTGCCATTCTATCCCTATATCGGTTTTGAACTGGATTTTTAACGACGAAAAAGCGTATGAATTTTCTGTATGATTTTAATGATTTAATGGCCCGCGGAGGGCCTGTCATGTGGGTGATTTTCGTTACCGCGTGGATCGCGTTTATTATGTTATGTGAACGCGCATTACAGGTTCATGTGTGGATAAAGCGCGCCACCCGGGACCAATTGGCATTGAGTGCCGATGCTGGATATCGAGGTAACGGCAAAGGCGGGCAGCGGCGTTTGAGTCCCGTCAGTATCCTGTTGCAGCGTCTGGATTGGTCGGACATCCATAGCAAGGAAGATCTGTCCAAACAAATCAATATTCACTTTACCGAGTTAATGCCCAAGCTGGAAGGAATGTTGCCAACCATTGCCGTATTGGGAACATTGCTGCCCATGCTGGGGCTGTTGGGTACAGTGGTTGGCATGATTGATGTTTTTGAGGTGATTGCATTGCATGGAACCGGCAACCCACAACAAATGGCCCACGGTATCTCCCAGGCATTGCTGACTACGGCCAGTGGTTTGATTATCGCGATACCAGTGATTTTCTTTCACCATTTGCTGGTGCGCCGGTTGTGGTATTTGCTGGCATTGACTGAACAAAGCCTGTTAATTGTTTACAATCGCGTTTTGGATAACGGCGAACCCGCAAGCGCTGAGTTAAACACGGACAGGGCATGATGTTACCAATGCATTCATCCACATTCACATCACCCATCAAGATACCCGAACCTAAATCCGGCAACCCGGAAATCGGAATGGCACCACTGGTGGACGTGGTGTTCCTGCTGTTGATCTTTTTTATGGTGACAACGGTCTTTCCTGAAAACCGGGGTTTTGTGATCGAAAAGCCGGAATCGGAACATTCTGAACAGTTAAAGCTAAAAAAAATCACCTTCACTATCAAGCAGTCGGGGGAAATCCTGTTCCAGAACAACCCTGTAACCACGGGAGATGTCAAACGCCTGGTGGAAGAGCAACTTATTATCGCGCCTGCTACCGCTATCTTGCTGCAAGTGGACCGTCGTGCGACAACGGAAAAACTGATACAGGTGATGGATGCCTGTAAACTTGCGGGCGCCGATAGAGTGGGTATTGCCACGAAACCTCATGGCAGCCGGTGATAACTTCTGGCCAATCGCGTTTTTTGCGGGCAGCATTGTTACGGCTACGTTGTTTAATTTGTTGCCTAATCTGCGTTTTGATCAGCCCGAAGTGGACGAACCGGTTATTGTCATTGATTTTATGCAATGGCGAGAACCTAAGCCGCTGGTTAAAACTAAGAAACCTGTTATCCCGGCTAAGCCAATAACCAAACCCAAACCAAGACCAAAACCACACCAGCTCATTGAGCCGCCACCGGCCGTAACAGAAACACCTCCTAAGGTCCCCGCGAAAAACCCCGCCATCGACCCGGAACCTCTTAGTGAACCTGACCGAATCCCAAAACCCGTGGAGCCACAGGTTGTTCCGCAGCCTGTGAAAGAACCGGTGGACAGTGAACCGGAACATAGGTCGGTGGCTGATGAACTTCCCGCGCCGGTGCCGTTATTTAAACTGACAAGTTTGCCCCGTTTTGTGCATAAAGTGGAGCCGGAATATCCCGGTGCCATGCGTGCCCTCGGCAAGGAAGCTACGGTTAAGCTCGAAGTGCTGGTTGATCGCAGAGGGCGAGTGAGAAAGGTGACAATCTTAAAGTCGGGCGGTGAAGCTTTTGACGAAGCTGCTACCAAAGCGCTCATGTCATCGAGTTTTGTACCCGGCAATGTCGAAGGTACGCCGGTCGCGGTTCGTATGAGGATACCCATCCGTTTTAGCTTACGTTAATCCCCATATTGCATAAAATAACTGTACCTTGTTTTTGTAAAAATGGAGTTAAAAGTAAGTATTATAAAACTGCAACTGTAGTTGAGGCTATTGTTTAATTAAGCAACGTATTTTGTTCTTTCACAGGTTTTCCCACTGTTTGATCGCGGCATCTGCCGCGCTTAATCCAACATTGTAGCCCTGCAGCAGGCTTTCAGGGTTTTGGTTGAACCGCCCAATCGTAAAATCGGCCGGGGGACATATTTCAGTTATCTTGACGTTTTTCGGGGGATTGCGAATGAGGCCGATAGTGTCTTCATATTTTTTCACTCTTTGCTCCATCGCCGCAATTAGGTTTGGGTGTTTTCTTAATTTCCAGCGGATAAACTTATGCCCCAGTGTGTCCTTTTTCACGTAGTCTTTGTGGCGTGAGCGTACCACTAAAATTCGGCGGGCACCCATACGAATGGCTTCGGCGACGGGTATACCTTCTGCTACACCACCATCTGTCATATGGCGGCCATTAATCGCCGGGAATCCCCTATATAGTAATGGTAACGCCGTTGATGCCTTAATAGCGTTTTCCAGATTTTCCGGCGTGGTTTTTATATAAACCGCTTCGCCGGTGCCAACGTCGGACACACAAACGTAAAGGGGGTTATCGTCGCGGTACACTGCAGCTGTGTCCAAGTGTGACGAGCTTAATGTCGTTTCAAACAGCCAGTCAAGATCCAGCAAATGACCGCCGAGAATAAACCGGTAATAGTTGATAAAACGCTTGTTCAGAGCTAGATAACGGTAAATTTCGATACTTTTCCCCGCTCCTCCTGCCATGTAAGCTGCCAGGTTATATGCTCCAGCGGACACGCCTATATAGAAATCGAAAGGATTAAATTGTCGTTTCAGAAAGCCGTCCAATAAGCCAGCGGAGAATACACTTCTCATGGCGCCACCTTCAACAACGAGTGCCAGGTGATAGGAGTTACGGGGACAGTTGCTGCAACAATTTGTCATGACGAGTCAGCTTAGGATAGTACGCCAAAATCACATTATTGTCACCGGAGTCCAGTATGAGAAACAGGGTTGATCAATTTACAGTTATAAAATTATAAAAAAATTACCGATTGAGCTATTTTATATGTTAGTTTATTGGCCGCTGGGAAACCAGGAATATTCATATTACAGTTTTGTTACATTACTAACGTACGGTTTAATAGCAAAAAAGATGACAGGTGGCGTGAAAGTCTGGTGGTTTTTGTTAATCGCCGTGTCGGTTCTGAATATCGGTCTCTGGGTGGTTTCATTTCTTGTATTTAAGGGACGTGGGGCCGCTATTGATTCCAATATATATAAATGGCGGCACGGGATGCTGTGGTTGTCAGCAGTTTACGTTTTTGGGTGCGCATTCCGCTCATTTCTTCCAAGGGTAGACCTCGAAAGAGTTTGCCTGCTGGAAACCTGGTTATCTAGTATGATCGTAGGACGCTCGGTTGCTACTGTAGCTGAGATATGTTTTATCGCTCAGTGCGCTATATTGTTGCGGGAAGCCGGTCTCGGTACCGGAGTCAAAACAGCGATAATTGTCTCGTGGCTGTTAGTGCCATTAATCGTGATTGCTGAAGGATTTTCGTGGTATGCGGCAATAAGCACCAATTACTTTGGTAGCGTTATTGAAGAATCTCTTTGGACATTTTCCGGGATACTGTTGGTCGTCAGTTTTTTGGCCTTGTGGCCTAATGCCAGCAGTTACAAGCGTCAGTTTCTCGCAGCAATGACAGTGCTTGGCATAGGGTTTGTTGGGTTTATGGTTTCCATAGACGTACCCATGTACTGGGATCGCTGGCACGCGGATTCCATTGCCGGTATGCAATACCGGTCACTGGGCCAGGGAATACTGGATATGGCAAATAGTTGTATTGTCAATTTTCAATGGAAAACGTGGAAAGAGGAAATTCCCTGGATGACGTTGTATTTCACCGTGGCAGTGTGGATTAGTATAGCTCTTCCACATGCGCCAAATTTCAAGATAGCCAGAAAATATCAGCAATCATAGTGGTAAGTCTAAATAGTGCCCTTGTGGAGTGGTAAAAATGTCCAAGCATACTTTAATTAAACGATGGACCCAGAATGACCGGGTTAATTTTCTTCTTACTAATAGAATACCGCGGCGCTATGCAACGCTTTTTATGGGCTGGTTCAGCCATATCGAAAATCCCTTAATTACAAAAATTTCATTGTTTATTTGGGCCCGGTTATCGGAAGAGCTCGATCTGAAGGAGGCCAGGACGACCCGTTTCAAGAGTCTGCATGAGTGTTTTATACGAGAACTAAAAGACGGTGCACGCCCAGTCGATCAGGATGTTAAAACCGTGGCCAGTCCGTGCGACGCCGTCGTTGGGGTCCACGGAAAGGTTGAAGGTGTCGAGTTAATTCAGGCAAAAGGTTTCCCCTATACTCTGATGGACCTGCTGTGTGATGAAAAACTTGTTGAAAAATATAGAGACGGCGTTTATGTGACTCTACGGCTGAAGTCCACCATGTATCATCGGTTTCACGCTCCGGTTGATTGCGGTGTTTCCGGTGTAACTTATATTTCCGGCGATACCTGGAATGTCAACCCTGTTGCTTTGAAGCGTGTAGAGCGTCTGTATTGTAAAAACGAAAGGGTGGTCATTAACCTGCAATTAGATAACAGCGATGCGTCTCTTACTCTGGTGCCGGTAGCCGCGATACTTGTGGCCAGCATCCGGCTCAATTTTCTGGAGCAAGACCTTAATCTGAAATACAAAGGGCCCAATCATATTACGTGTGATGCCACGTTTCATAAAGGGCAGCAAATGGGCTATTTTCAGCACGGGTCGACTATTATCGTATTTGGTACAAAGGATTTTGAGATCAATCCGGATATTGAAGAGGGTAGCGTTATTCGTATGGGGCAACCATTGTTACAGTACCGTTAAAATAGACCTGCTATTTTGCGGAATTTTCATCATTTGTGTTTTAAAAAATAATTTTTTGATAAAAAACCTGGTGGCTGTAATAGAAGTGTCATATTTTTAACATAAAAATACCAGTATAAAATAATTTTGAGGAACGAATTGCCATGACCTTCTACGAAGAACTACAACAGCAGCGTTGGGATGACCATCGTTACTACCACCAGAGCCGTATTAATCAAACGCTACATCTGCTGAGTGCCGTCAGTTTTCTATGTTCCTACGTCATGATATTTATTAACCCCGTAGTGGCGGTTTTAATCGGCTGGATTGTGGCAATGATTTTAAGACAGGCCGGGCATTTTTTCTTTGAGCCTAAAGACTATGACAAGGTCAATGAGGCGACACACCAATACAAGGAAGAAATCAAAGTGGGTTACAATCTAAAACGCAAAGTCGTACTGCTTTCCATTTGGATAGCAATACCGGCAGTTTTGTATTTTGACCCAACGTTTTTCGGCTTATTTGAAGCATACACAGATGTCTACGGATATTTGTATAGTCTTAGTATGTTGTGGCTGACTCTGGGCGGTGGGGCGCTGTTATTCAGAACAGTACACCTATTTTTTCTGCAGAATATTCGGGCCGGCCTGGTGTGGTTTACAAAGATATTAACCGATCCCGTTCATGATATAAAAATGTATCACAAATCACCTTTTTATCTCTTGAAAGGCGAGCTGCTTGATCCCATGACACATGTGGGGTGATGACCTGGTAACATAGGTTACCGGGATCAGTTAACGGGGAACCGTCATTCCGTGCATGGATACGGATGGCGGCTTTCTTCACTAGTGTAGTGTTTTATATAAAACGCACATATGGGCGAGATAGATTTTGAGGTTGATCCTAAAGATTCTATCTTGCCCGACGGGAAGCCACCGAATGCACGATTGCTGCATTGCAGTCCTTGGGAAGGTAGCTGATATTCCCTGCGGTTTGCGCCTTGCACTCGCGACTTGAGCGGCTTTCCAAATGCACGTTTTGTATAAGACACTACACTAGCGAATGAAAATGCTGGCAACCATCTCGCGGAAAATCTGTTTCTTAATGGCCTTATTGGTTAACGCTGCATTTTGCCACCACCATCCGTCGTTTTTCATGGCTTCAGCAGCTGCAACGAACCGCTGCATTACAGCTTCGTAATCCTCATCAGTGAAATTATGGCTCATAATCATCCTGCCGCTACCGATCCAGCTAATTGCCAGGCCCTGGGCGCGCAAATAGTATTGAAAAACCCAGTTATAGCGGCTGGGTACCGTGTATAAAATAGTCCAAATAGATGCAAGGTTGACGATTTTTACAGGTAATTGCTGGTCAGCCAGGCGGCGATTTAGTTCTGCGACGCGATTATTCCACAGTTCGTCGATCTGTTCATAGCTGGAACGGATCGCTGGGTCCTCTATGCGGCGCAGGAATTCGTTCATGGAAGCCATGACATAGGGGTGGGAATTGAAAGTGCCCCGGGCGAAACAGATTTGTACTGGACGATTGTCCTTGAAACGTTTCATGAGACGATGTTTGCCGCATACCACGCCAACAGGCAGACCGCCACCCAACGTTTTTCCATAAGTCACCATATCTGCCTTGACCCGGAAATATTCCTGAGCGCCGCCGTAGGCCAAACGAAAGCCGACAAAGACCTCATCCATGATCATTACAATACCGCGCTCGTCACATACTTGACGCAGTTGTTGCAACCACCGGGTGTAGGCGTCACGGTCGTAATGTGCGTTGCGGCCGCTGGCGATCAACATAGAATCGCCGGGCGCGTTGGTATTCGGATGCATGGCTTGCAGGGGATTTATCAGGATACAGGCAATATCCTTTCGGGTGCGTAGTACGCGCAAAGTGTCTTTGTCCATGTCTTTGAGCGTATAGACATCACTAGTCGGCCTTTGATTGCCTATACCGGGCTGAACGCCGTCCCACCAGCCATGATAAGCGCCACAAAACCGCACCAGGTGTGACTTTCCAGTGTGATAGCGCGCCAGCCGCACCGCCTGCATCACTGCTTCTGTGCCTGACATATGGAACGAGACTTCATCCAGGCCGGAAATAGCTTTTAATTTTTGAACATTTTCAATGATTAGTGGGTGATAAGGGCCGAGCACCGGACCCAGTTCATTTACCCTTTCGATGCCCTTTTCCATGCACTCTTTGTAAAAATCATAACCGAAGACATTAGCACCATAGGAACCGGTAAGATCGTAGGACCAGTTTCCATCGATATCCCTGACACGGGTGCCTGATGATGCATTGACGACTGTACCGAGTTTTAAATGTTTTTTGACATATCTCGAGTACTGAAAGGGAACACGATAAGTATTGGTGAACAATACGTCTGAGATGCTTTCTTCCAGTTCTTCGCTGGCAGCGATTGATTTCGGAGACTTATTGCGGAACTGGGCGGCCAGTTTTTCAAAGCTCGCGCGGCGGCGGTCGGCGACGTCTTTCGGTGCGCCATCGCAGTTAAAGATCCGGTCTTCCCCAATTTCGTAATACGGAATCAGTTTTGAAACCCGGCGGGACATTTTGGAATGTCCGGTTAGGGAAGGGTGTTTTGCTTTGGATAGCTGGAGGCGTATTACAATTTTCCGCAGTACATACAAGGCGATTACAGTATAAAGGATATAGTACCAAACGTGCATATTTACCCATTTTCCTCACTCACTTGCCGGTTCGATAATAAGATTTAGCCGCTAGTTAATAAAGTAAATATTGTTACCGGGTGAGCAAATAGTATTAATAGATATCGAAGATAGAAGTTTTTCTGTGATTAGCGGCTGACTTCACGAAAATATCTTTCATATTGTTTATCAGATCATGAATTATACACACTATTATTACAATTTTGTCATTTACAAGGACTAAATTCATAAAAATGTCATCTATCGTAAATATCATCGACAAACTAAGACCTTCCTGCAGGCCTTGCGTTTTAACGAACCAAAATTTACAGGTGGTATAATGCTAATATCTGTAGTTACAGAAACCTTTTGGCCCGAAATTAACGGTGTCGCCATGACACTCCACCGCCTGGTCACAGGGCTGATAGCGCGCGGACACCGGGTTCAGTTGGTATGCCCACATCTTTCAGACCGCCCAGTCGTGGAGTTACCGGCCGAGGTTTCCTACCATCCAGTGCGAGGATGCCCGTTGCCGGGCTATAAGGATGTTAATATCGGTTTTCCGTCAAAAAAATATTTAAAAAATCTGTGGTTATCGGCCAGGCCTGATGTGATTTATGTTGCAACAGAAGGGCCCCTTGGCTGGTCCGCCGCGCAGGAAGCAAACCGGCAGGATATTCCCGTTACCAGTGGATTTCACACGAATTTTCATTCTTACAGTCGCCACTACCGATTAGGTTATTTGGAGAAAATAGCCCGACGGTATCTAACAGCCATGCATAATAAAACGGTTACCACCATAGTCCCGACCGTTGAACAAAAGCATATGCTTCAAGCCATGGGTATCCAACATGTTTCAATAATGGGCCGGGGCGTCGATACCGGACTATTTTCTCCCGCTAAACGCAGCCTCGCATTACGCAAACAATGGGGTGTATCCGCCGGTGACCCGGTGGTGCTTTACGTCGGACGTACCGCGGAAGAAAAAAATCTGGGATTGACAATACAAACCTATTATCAGCTTCGCCAATTAAACAACAGGATCAAGTTTGTGCTGGTGGGCGATGGTCCGTTGCTAAAAAAATTAAAAAAAGAGCACCCATCATTTATTTTCGCTGGCAGCCGTACGGGTGAGGATTTGGCTGCTCACTATGCTTCGGCAGATATTTTCCTGTTCTCCAGCCTTACAGAGACATTTGGCAACGTCATACTGGAGGCGATGGCAAGTGGGCTCGGCGTTGTGGCATTTGATTATGCTGCGGCGCACATGCATATCAGTCCAAATGAGAACGGCGTGTTGGTGAAAACCGACGAAGAACTGGAATTTATACATAAGGCTAAATTTCTTTTGCAAAACGAGCTGTTGCTGAAAAAGATAAGGACGAATGCCGATAAGTATGCGAAAAAGCAAAGTTGGCAGGAAATCGTGGAACAGTTTGAAAATATTCTGGTCAATTATTACGCCAATGATCAAGTTGACTGGAAACAGAAATTGGAAAGTGTCAGCTAGTTGTCCCGTTATTGCATAAATGGGAAACGATAATTGAGTATCAATACGTAAAAATGCGCGTTTTCCCGTTAATCCTTGGCGTGTTTGAGAATTTCACCCAGGTTAAAATTCTCAAACACGCTGCAAAAACGCGTAGAAAACCTGTTTTGCAGGGCCGTTACGGGTTATTTTTTGCAATACCGGGGTTAAGTAGCCAAGTGGCATTCTGGCGTCAATCGTTAATTATTAGACGGCCGGTACATTATTAGGTGCCGCTATTAGGTGCTGCTGCCTGGAAAAGTTATGGAGTAAAATCCAGGTACGCAGCGGCAGTTCAGTTTCTTTGCATTACTTCTTATCTTTATTAAAAGAGCAGAGCCCGGAAAAATTCCGGGCCCGGCTCCCTCCAAGGTTACGTAATATATTACGGGCGTGTCACAGTAACCACCGTACCATCACTATCCCCATCGGGATCGGCGTTGCCTGCCGAATTGTAGCTCAAGGTGGCATGACTGATATCATTCACTGTTAATGTAAGCCAGGATCTGACGGAACTGGTGCGCTCGGTGAACTGGCACTGACCATTGGTGCCGGTTGTGCAAACCTCGGTTTTGGGTCTTCTCTTGCCAGTCCAGGTGGCCGTTACTGTTGCGTCCTGCACCGTTTCTCCAAGTTCATTTACAACGGTGACAACAACGGTGGCTTGCCAGCGGTTTGATGAGATCCATGTGGCGGTTCCGTCCAAGTCACTAACCGAGACCGTAGTTGGCGGGTTATCGGCCGGCGGAGCACCGCCATCCAGGTTCAGACCGATCAGTACCGGATCATGATCAGAGGCTCGGTAGGCATCAGCATTATACAAGCTGGTTATTTGCCCCGCTGATTTAAACTCGGTGTTGTAGTCCAATGCCCGTGGTTCATCGGTATTAATGTGCCATTCGGCGACACCGGTTACCTGGCTGGCGAGACTGGCAGCGGCGAGCGCATGATCCAGATAACCGGCCTGACCCATAAAAATGTAACTGTATGCGCTGTCGGCCCCAATGTAAGTATCAACCAGGTCGACGTAACCACCATTTTTAATTGCCGTCACCGGATCTTCCTTGGCGTAGGAATTGAGATCACCAATGATGAGAAAATCATTGTCGCCGCTATTGGTAGGATCAGTGGCCAGCCAATCAACCAGGGCTTGCGCAGCGCTGGTGCGTGTCTGGTTACAATTGCCCTGACCATCGCCGGTATCGGGATCACCCACATCATCACAGGCAGACCCCTTTGATTTTAGGTGATTAACGGCAACGTTTATACGGCCACCACTGGCAATCTCTTCAAAAGTTTGTACCAGTGTGGGCCGGTTTTTAGTATCGATAAAACGTGAGTCCACTGATGAATCAAGAATTGTAGCGTTGCCAACCGGCGCAACTGTTTCAGTGCGATAAATTATACCCACCGCAATTTCATCGCTGCCGATCTGACCGACACCCGGGTTAATGAACGCGTAACCGGTTCCCTCGGGCGCGGACCTATTCAGGCCGTTGACCAGATCAGCAATCGCACTGTTGCTGCCATACCCGTCATTCTCGATTTCCATCAGGCCTACAATGTCGGCATTCATTGATGAGATGGCGGCAATGATTTTGTCCCGTTGGCGGTTGAATTCCTGCACTGTGTCGGCACCCCGTGATGTAGGGAAACCACCACCCTGGCCATCGCCGTTAAAGTAGTTCAACACATTGAAACTGGCGACTTTCAGTGAACCGCCAATACTGGCGGGTTCTGATGTGCGCGCGTTGCTTTGAACAAAGGCCGGTGTTTGTGTTGGGTGTATGCGATAGTAATCAAAGGCAAAATGCATGACACCGGTTACACCGGTAACGCTGTCACCGCTGCGAAGGGTATTAAACGCTGTCAGCTCGGGAGAAGGATAGACAACCGGGTCTGGATTTTGAACCGTACTGCCATCGTCCAGCAGGATACGGTTCAAATCATTGGCGGCCTGTTGCGCCAGCGCATCTGAACCGGGCAGGGCAATATTGGTTGGCGCCATCAGGCGGCCACCTGAAGATAACCACAACTCACCATAACGGCCCAGATCATAGTTTTCCGTGACGGTGAGGGTTTGGGGCAGACTAACCCGCATCCCTTCATAGCGCTCAAGGTTACCAATGTTGGTCAGAGGCAGGTTAATCTGTGCTGCGCCGGGTAAGGGATTGCCGCTGCTGATGATCGTGACAGTGGGGGAGGTTAATTCCGTTAACGTGTAGTATTCTGAAACTGTTCCGGTGACCTGCACCAGGTCGCCGACATTAACGTCCGTACCCGACGCACCTTGATAGACAAAAACACCTTCAGAGGTTGCAGGGTCGTTATCAACGTCCGCATCTTCTTCCTGTATATAGAAACCGTTTAATGCCCCGCTCCCCTGAAAGTCGCCAACGACGATTGCTTCGACCAAGACTGATTGGCCATCGAGCGGGCTGCTGTCACCGCTTCCCTGGACATCATGAATGAACACATCACCACCGGGAGGAGGAGGGGGCGGTTCACCGCCACAGTTTACAGAGTGCGAACCAACACCGTCGAAGGTATCCTGCGCATAGCCGTCCCATTCATTAGCGGGATCGAAGATATCATAAGGATCGGTATCACCCGCACAAATACTTACTTTTCTGCGCAGGGTATTATTCTGCGTGCTGGTATTACCGCTGCCCCATTCGGAGCCAGGGTCAAATCCGATGTGGCCGATAGAGTCCGCAACAGCGCCTCCGTTAACCAATACAACTGCATCATCACCGTTGTACCAACTGGTGCTGGTATCCAGTTGATCCGCTTGGTCGCGTAGCGCCGGGTCGGCCGCATCTTCCGCAACCACATAGGTTTGTCCGTTTGCCAGTGAACCCGACAATGCAACGGTTCGCCCCGCTGATGTGTTACCGTTGAAATAGAACTGCAGTTCGTAGGATGAAAGATCAACGGTATTACCGGTGCCGTTATAGATTTCAACCGCTTTATTATAGCTGCTGCCTTCAACGTACTCTGATATGAACAGCTCGGCGGATGCCGGTTGTGTGTATAAAATTATCACGCCCATGGCGAAACAATATTGCACACATAAACGTAGCACGTTTGTCATGTGTTCTGCTCCTTGTTAATTTTAATTGATGCCGGATTGAAGACACCCGGCGGATGAGACTTTGTATGCCGGGCTAAGAAAAGTATTGGTGGCTAATATGAAAGTTCTGTTTAAATTTTACGACGTTTTTATGAATGTGAATTTAATGGAATGACGGGTTAGGTGCCGCTTCGCGGGAATGAAAATCGGTGGTTGAATTCTTGAAGAGTTGCCGGATGACATATTGACTGACTATTTCCATGCTAACAAAACCGTGCAGCCATAATGTACAAAGGGCCATTTGTGGCCCCTTGCTACTTTTATACAGTGAATATATTAGGCAGCTTCGGATTCGGACTCGGATTCTTTAGCTGCTTTTTCTGCCGCTTTGGCTTCTTTCTGTTTGGCCTTGGCTTGTTGTTCGGCTTTTTCCTGTTTCTTCGCCAGTTTGGCAGCTTTGCGTGCGGCTTTTTCAGCATCAGCGCGTTTTTCTGATTCCGACTTAATTTCAGACATTTTTTGTTCAGCAAAATCTAGCGCAGCTTTTGCGGCGGCGCGATATTCCTTGGCGATGCGTTGTGCTTCATCAGCTTTGGCTTTGGTTTTAGCTGCCAGATCTTTGGCGGCTTGCGCTTTGTTAGCCAGTTGTGCCGCTTTCTTCTCGGCTTTGTCGGCCGAAGTTAACCTGGCTCTAGCGAGTTTTGAAGCTACATCTGCCTCTGCCTTGCGAACCGCTTTTTCTGCCTTGGCGACTTTTTGTGATAGCTTGCTGGATTCCTTATAGGCCTTCAATTTTTCCTTACCCAGCTTTTTCTGTATCGCTTTTGCCTTTTTCTCGGCTTTGCCGATTTTGCTGTTGGATTTTTTTGCCATGTTAAATCACCTCTCTGTTGTCACTTACTGGTCTGTATCACCGGTGGTAGTATCGGTTTGTTCCGATTTGGCTGGCCGGCCAGTCTTGATTTTTTCGATACCGTTTGTCATTTCAGCGAGCTGGTTGTCATCCATATTGTTTAGCGCGTGCAGTCCGGTGCGTAACAATTCGCTTTTTTTGACATGGATGCCCAAATCCAGGCAACGCTGTTTTAGCGCTTTTAATAGCCGATAGTCGTTCTCCGGCATGGTAAAACTATCGCGAATAACCTTTTTTTCGTCCTTCGATTTGCCGGTCTTTTTGGGTTTGTCCCTTTTCTGTTTTTCAGTCTTCCGCTTTTTGGGTACCATTTTTGTAAGCTCTTGTTATTAAAAGATATTATTGTAGTGCCAGCATGCCTTGGAAGCAAATTAATATACCGTATATATCGTATATATAGTTTAGATCTTTAGCAAAATCCTGCAAGGTTTTCTGGCATTTTGCGACACGGGCAAAAATTTGAATTCATTCAGTGGGAGCCCAAGGAGCGATGTGTGCGTCAAGGTCCAACATCCAACTCGGTACGCAAGGCAGTCATGTAGTGTGTGGTTTAAGAATGGTTGTTGGCGCTACGCAAGAGCCACGGTCATACAGAAGACGTTCTAGCCCGATGTTCTGAAATTAATTAAACCATTACATTATTTTAAAAAAAGCTTCACGGATTTGTCATTGGAGCAACCTAGTCTTCTTAGTGTCAAGGATTGTCTTCTATTCTTGATCGGGAATGATTTACAGGAGCAAGATGACGAATGGAGAAACTTAATGTTTATAAAAAATCTGAAAAGATATGGCTTTTTGTTTGTTATGATCATAAACGTTTTACTGGCTTTGCCAGTTGTGGCTGATGATGGACATGGACATGGACATGCCGCAAATAAAAATGCTCACAGTGTACAACTTGGGCCTCGACCGTACTATCTCATTAACGATATGGAGGACGGTGAATTAAAGCGCAAACTTCAGAGCTGTGCTGATGGACCGTTTAAAAAATCGGAGTTTTCAATTGGTCACCGGGGTGCCGGGTTACAGTTCCCGGAACATACCAGGGAATCCTATATTGCGGCGGCACATATGGGGGCGGGTATCGTGGAATGCGACGTAACCTTTACCGCAGACAAGGAACTGGTATGCCGTCACTCACAATGTGACCTCCACACTACCACCAATATTCTGGCGACATCGTTAGCGAGTAAATGTTCGCAGCCGTTTCAACCGGCGGTATACGATGCCCAGGGTAATCTGGTCAACCCGGCTTCTGCGCAATGCTGTACCAGTGACCTTACATTGGCGGAATTTAAAACCCTTAAAGGTAAGATGGATGCGGCGAATCCGGGAGCTACCACGGTCGAGGAGTATATGAATAGTACGCCTGATTTTCGCACCGACCTTTACACCGGCAATGGCACATTAATGACACATGCGGAAAGTATTGCGTTATTCAAGTCGTTGGGTGTGAAAATGACACCGGAACTCAAGTCACCCAGTGTTCCAATGCCCTTTGACGGATTCACCCAGACGGATTTTGCCCAAAAAATGATAGACGAATATAAAAAGGCCGGCGTCAAGCCTCAAAATGTCTGGGCGCAATCGTTTAACTATGATGATATTTTATACTGGATACAAAATGAGCCGGAATTCGGAAAGCAGGCCGTTTATCTGGACGGCCGCTACGACGATCCAACCTTTGATTATACTGATCCCTCCACCTGGTCACCCGGTATGATGCAAATGGCTGCGGACGGCGTGAATATCATCGCGCCACCCATGTGGATGCTAGTGTCACTGGATTCAACGAATCGGATTGTCCCATCCATCTATACAGCGGAAGCTAAAGCGGCAGGCCTGGATATTATTACCTGGACGCTGGAGCGTTCCGGTTTGCTGCAAAACGGTGGAGGATGGTATTACCAGTCTGTTACCGATGCGATCGACGACGACGGCGATACCATGGTTATGCTTGACGTGCTGGCAAAGGAAGTAGGGGTTCTAGGAATTTTTTCCGATTGGCCTGCAACCGTTACTTATTACGCCAACTGCATGAAGTTAAAATAGCGTTCAGACAATTGTAAAACAAGAGTCAGCGCACAGGCGGAAAGGGGAACCAATCCGCCTGTGCACAGTACTAATTAATGGTTGTGACTATCATGTACATTTTTTGCCAGGTGATGGTGTGTTGCGGTGAATGGTAACAGTCCGATGTTACTGGTGCCATCAGTCAGACGCTTTTCAAAACCGTGGCTGAAACAATACAGAGCAATCTGTAAATAGATCCGGCAGGGCAAGTTTGCGTTGGCGGCACAAATCAAACCAGCGCGCCAAAACTGTGGCCGACGATTGCAGTTAGTGCCATTGCCAGCGCTCCCCAGAACGTGACGCGAACGGCGCCTATTACCAGGCTAGCGCCGCCGGCTTTGGCGGCAATGGAACCCAGTGCCCCCAGGAAAAACAGCGAGCTGATGGACACGATAATGATAATATAGTTCATGGGAGCGACGGCGGCGAGTATAACCGGTAATGCTGCTCCTGCCGCAAACGTCGCAGCCGATGCCAGTGCGGCCTGTATGGGACGCGCTTTTTGAATTTCGGTGAGCCCCAGTTCGTCCCGGGCGTGAGCTGCTAGTGCATCATGGGCCATGAGCTGGTTAGCAACCTGGGCGGCGAGTTCCTTATCGAGCCCTCTGTCGATATAGATCTCCGTTAGCTCCTGGCGTTCATAGGGTTCGTTAGTCGCCAGTTCCCGTTTTTCTCGATCAAGGTCCGCTTTTTCCGTATCTGCCTGTGAACTGACAGAAACATATTCACCCGCTGCCATGGACATAGCGCCGGCGACAAGACCGGCAATTGATGCAATCAACAAGTCCCCGCGGGCTACGTTTGCCGCGGCTACACCAACTACAAGGCTGGCGGTGGATACGATGCCATCATTGGCGCCGAGCACGGCAGCCCGTAACCAGCCGATCCTGTGCGTGTAGTGATGTTCTAAGTGGCGTTTGCGCATGGTCTTGTTCCAGGGATTTGCCGGTTTCTGGTTGTTATCATTTTAATTCAATTATAGGTATTAGTACCGGAGATTGGAACTCGGTTCGTGTCGATATGCTGCTAGCAATACCCTATGTAACCCAACCGATGTACCCCAACAGAGCCAGCCAGAAGACAGAGAGCGTGACGGGAAGAATATTCCAGGGGTAGAGGCGTGTAATTATACGAGGCCGAATATCGTTACTCCTCAGGGCGGTAATAGCAGGCCCATCGTATTGCGTGGAACATTTATCGGTCCATGTGGTGGTTAGCTTTCGAATCGCCAGGGTATTGCAATATAAATTGGCACCAATGGATACACAAAATACCAATCCCACCATGGCAATAGAGGTGGTCAGGAATGTGTCTTTTCCCCAGGAAAATCCCAATGCGGTAACCAGCAGGCCCTGAGATGCCAGCAACCAGTTTAAGCGCTGGTCGCGCATGGTATTTTCGTGCTGGACCATGGAGCGCATTCTATCGGCAAATTCGTCTTCGGACATAGTGACAGGGACGTGTAAGTCAGTATGTAAAAGCGGGTTACGGACATCATGCAACAGTTACTATTAGCGCTACGGTGGCTAACAGTGTATTCATCCGGTTTCGTGTTATAAATGGTGTCCCTGTGATACGCCTGTCTTTCGCTCACTGAATGTTTTGACAAAACTCGCAATGGAACAACTGTACCGCAGGCATAACCGGCAACTGCCATTTACTAACAAGCTGCAGCTGTTATGACCGTCGCATGTCTGTCAGCGACACCGCATCTTCATAAGTGATGACTGAAGTGGCCATGATGAGCATTGTGCGTCATTTTCCTGAATTCTTCGCTACGCACGTGTATCATGTCCGTGTGATCACCAGCTTCAAAGTAAATATCCGGACATTGGTCCAGGCTGTCGTCAACGATGACTTTCATGCCATAGCTGTCACCGATCGGTGGAATGGCGCCAAGATCGCAGTCGGAAAAAATGCTGGCAAGCTCCTGTTCGGTAGCCAATCCCAGGTGACGGTTAAATTGCCGGCTTATGCGGCCAATGTCCAAATGATGAGTGGCAGGAACAATGGCCATGACGTAACCGTTATCATCTTCAAGGACGACACACTTGGCAATCATGTCGCCGGATATTTTTGCCGCTTCGGCGCTACTCATACTTGAAGTCGTATAAGGGTGGGAAAGTACATCATATTCAATATGGTGACTGTTCAGGAATTCCTGCAGACTTATCGCTATGGCCATGGCGCACCTCCTTTGGGGGAAAGCTTAACGTGTTGTTTGTTAACTACCGTAACTTGTATATCGCTCGTTAACAAATAAATACTGCTCTGGGTCTTTATAATATCTCAAAGATTGCTGGTTAATCCGTCAAACGCTGTTATTGAAAAAAGACAACTGTTATTGTTCCCTGTAATACGGTTGTGGCATTTCTATAGATAAAGGTGCCAATATCTGCGGCTGTTCTCCGTTGGTTGCGCTATTCAGCATAGCCAAATCCTGCGGTCCGGGAATCGCGGGCAAAGTAGTTTGATGGTCCCCTTTGTATCACCACGACACCTCTGGGTGTTACAAAAAAGTGTTGTTCATCTTTATTGTGGTTGAAGCCGATTTTACTGCCGGCCTCGATATGGTTATGGCGATCGACAATCGTATTTTGCAGACGTACCCCACGGCCGATACGGGCGTAGTCCATAATAATGCAATTCTCCAATTGCGCACCTTCTTCTACCACTGCTTCGCGCCGGACAATGCAGTTACGGATGTGTGTATTGCGGTGGATGACGCAGGCTGCTCCAAACACACTGTTGGAGATTTCACCGCCGAGAATTTTGGCCACCGGGCCCTGGTAATTGCTGGAAAAGATAGGCCATTGGGGATTAAACGTGTCAAAACGCGGATATTCCCCCAGGGCATCCATGTGAGCGGTAAAATAAGCGTCGACAGAGCCGATGTCACGCCAGTAACCCGTTTCTTCATAGGGTTTGACGCCCGGCATTTCGTTGGTGGAAAAATCGTAAGCGTAAAGATTGTGTCCGCGGAGCAAAGAGGGTAAAACGTGGTTGCCAAAATCCGTATGACCTTCCTTGTCGGCGGCAACCAGAGCGTTTACTAATACGTCAGTACGAAAAATGTAGTTACCCATTGACGCATAGGCGCGGCTGGGATCGTTGGGCATTGCTTTGGGTTGATCCGGTTTTTCCTGGAATTGTTGGATGCGGCCATCGGTGTCTGTGTCGATGACACCAAAGCCGGAGGCCTGCTCGATGGGAACGGGTATGGCAGCCACGGTTACGTCGGCATTTTGTTCGCGGTGAAACCAAACCATTTGCTGAATGTCCATTCGATATACATGATCGGCGCCAAACACGGCAACCAGGCTGGGCCGATGCAGTTCAATCAACCGTAAACTCTGGAAGACGGCATCTGATGTTCCTTTATAAAAACAGCTTTCTTCCTTCATTTCCGGGGGCACCACGGTAACGAAGTGGTCAGGAAGCAAAGGGGATACAACCCATGCCTTGCGAATATGTTCAATCAGCGCCTGGGGCTTGTATTGCACCAGCAGGTAAATGGAACGGATACCGGAATTAATCAGGTTGCTTAATACAAAATCTATGATACGGTACCGGGCACCGAACGGCACCCCTGGCTTGCAACGTTCCGTTGTCAGCGGTCGCAAACGTTTTCCTTCGCCACCGGCCATGACGAATGCAACAATTTTTTCCGGGTGTCTCCTTTCCCACATAGGATTATTCGCCTGTGACTAGTTCGGTGGCAGTAATAGTTGTCCTCCTGTAAATTAATTAGCCAGTGATACGGCTGTCGGTTTCTATTCAGGACTGGCTGGAGGCGAAAATCGACGACCCCTGTTAACACAGCTTCTGCCAGGTGTTTCGACCTGGCGTACGGCCTGAATAAAGACAACTTGGGGATTATTCCGTTATGCCCATACGGTTAATTAGTTATATGTACCTAAAATACAGCGCCGGGTCGTTGAGAATCATCAATAAAGCAGCTTGTGGCTATACGGCTTTCTGCGCCGGCCAGCTAATTCTGTGGCTACGTTATATTTGTCAAACAGCGGCGCTTTGGGGTTAATGGCTTGCTTATTCACTTGACGTTATAATGTGGCAAATTTATCAATATAAGGAGGCATCCAAATGGATGAAAAAACTCAGCTGGAAATTGAAGCCGCTGCGTTTCGCGGGTTGGTGAAACACTTGCAGAATCGTACCGATGTTCAAAACATAGACTTAATGAATCTGGCGGGATTTTGCCGTAACTGCCTGGCTAAATGGTACATGAACGCCGCAAAAGAGCAGGGCGTGGAAATGAATTATGATGAAGCCCGCGAAGCGATTTATGGCATGACATACGATCAATGGAAGTCCCAGTATCAAACCGAGGCCACGGAAGAACAACTTAAACAATTTGAAGCTACTAAATCCCGGCATGCCTTTTGATATGCGACCTCGAAAACCACTTAAAACGTTTAATAATGACTATTATGGATATGCGGATAAATATAATCATGCCGCTTCAAAAATTGGAACCATGGTTAACGACACCAGTTATTCCAAAAATAAGTAAAATAAACAAATGGTTAACCAACATGACGGTGATATCGAATGTTAATGATGTTAATATGGTTATTTTCAATTCGCCAAACCTGTTTTGCTATTTCATTGCTAAAAAGCCGATAAATTATGAGCGATAAGATCGCTGTTAAAAATCTTCATAAAATTTTCGGGCCACACACTGATCGGGCGCTGAAACTGCTGGAACAGGGCCACAGCAAGCAGGATATTTTTGAGCAGACCGGTTCCGTTGTGGGTGTGGCCCAGGCGGATTTTTCTGTGAATGCCGGTGAAATCTTTGTTGTCATGGGGTTATCCGGTTCGGGAAAATCCACCCTGGTGCGTATGCTTAATCGGTTGATCGAACCGACCTCCGGTGAGGTTTATATCGATGGCCAGAATGTAACGCAAATGACACCCGCGGAACTCATCAATCTTCGACGCCGTGATATCGCCATGGTCTTCCAGTCTTTCGCCCTGTTGCCTCACCTGACCGTTCTGGAGAATGCCGCCTTTGGGCTGGAGATCGCCGGCAAGGAAAAGAGCGAGCGTGAAGAAAAAGCCGCACAAGCGCTGGAGCAGGTGGGATTAAGTGCCAATGCCGGAAGTTATCCCGATGAACTCTCCGGCGGGATGCAACAGCGCGTGGGTCTGGCACGCGCGCTGGCAACGGATCCTTCCATATTGCTGATGGACGAAGCGTTTTCCGCACTGGACCCTTTGATCCGCCGGGAGATGCAGGAGGAACTGTTAAGGCTTCAGGGGCAGAAAGAGCGAACCGTCGTATTCATTTCCCATGATCTCGATGAAGCCATGCGTATTGGTGACCGGATTGCCATCATGGAGGGCGGGCAGGTATTGCAGGTGGGGACGCCGCGGGAAATTCTGGATAATCCAGCCAATGAATATATCCAGAATTTTTTTCGTGACGTGGATCTTTCACAGGTATATACCGTGGGAGATGTCGCAGATCAGCGGCACCCGGTTTTTAAAGCGGAAGAATCTTCCACGCCGCAATCAATTCTTGCCGCGCTAAATGAACAGCAATTTAAGTATGCCTATATTGTCGACGGCGATAACCATTTTTGTGGTGTTGTATCAATACAGACGTTGGAACAATCGAAAGGTAAGTCATTGCAGGATGCCTATATTGAAAATCCTAAAACTTTGCACGCCAACACACCTTTGAGTGAAGCGTTAGGCCGGGTAGCGTCAACGCCATACCCGGTGCCGGTGATCAAGCGTAACAACGCCTTTAGTGGCGTGTTGTCACGAACGATGTTATTGGAAACCCTGGAGAAACCGGAACCATGACGAGCGGACCACCCGTTTTGACACAAGCGCTGCTGCCTGCGATGGGTGCAGAAAGCGGCCGCATCCCACTGGGTGATTGGATAACCCAGGTAGTTGACTGGTTACTTGCTCACGCGCAATGGTTGTTCGATGCGATTGTGTGGGTGATTGATGGTATTACCACGGCGCTGGAGCTGGGATTACTGTGGCCGCCGGCGTGGGTGCTCACTGCATTGATTGTATTGCTGGGTGCATGGCGCGTTAACTGGCGATTCGCCGTTTTTTCGTTGGTGGCACTTGCCCTGGTGCTGGGATTGGGGCTGTGGGGCGATACCGTATCCACTTTGGCATTGGTTCTGGCGGCCACGCTGGTCAGTTTAGTTATCGGTGTACCCATCGGCATATGGTCGGCTCGTAGCGATAAAATCTGGCAACTTGTTCGGCCGGTGCTTGATTTTATGCAGACCATGCCTGCGTTCGTATATTTGATACCCGCTGTCATGTTTTTTAGTACCGGCAAAGTTCCCGGTACGATTGCAACGATTATTTTTTCCATGCCACCGGCAGTGCGTTTAACCAATCTGGGTATCCGGCAAGTGTCTAAGGAAATGGTGGAAGCCGGCCTGGCATTTGGTTGTACGCCTCGGCAATTGCTGTTCAAGGTGCAAATACCTGCCGCCATGCCCTCCATTATGGCGGGCATCAATCAGAACATCATGCTTGCGCTCTCCATGGTGGTAATTGCATCCATGATTGGTGCGGGTGGTCTTGGCGATGTGGTGTTGCGTGGTATTCAACGGCTGGATGTCGGCTTGGGTTTCGAAGGGGGGATCGGCGTGGTAGCACTGGCAATCATCCTTGATCGTATTACCCAGAGTTTTGGTCATCGCCGGCGCCGTGGCATCGGTGAACGTCTACGCAGTCTATTCATAGTATCCGCTGGACAGGACAACAATACGGCGGCAACCAAAAAGGAATCATAAGCGTTATGCGTGCGATATGGCAATGGATCGGTATCGGCGTGAGCGCCGTGGTGGTCATAGGGCTGTTTTGGTATATCTATCTTTACGGCCCGGAACTGACTGAATCAAATAACGCTGCTACTGTTACCAATAAAAAGGCCGAAACTGAAGAAATTGCCGCGAAAACTTCACCCACTGGTAAAACCATTCGCCTTGGATGGACGGCCTGGGCTGACGCCGAAGTAGTAACTACATTGGCGGAATTCTTACTCGAGCAACGGTTGGGTTATAACGTGGACCGTGTGATGACTGATATTGGCATTCAGTATCAGGCGGTTGCCAATGGCGATCTGGATATTATGCTGATGGCCTGGCTGCCGTTGACACACAAGAATTATTGGGAAAAGGTGCGCGACAAAGTCGTCAACCTGGGGCCCCTTTATACGGGAAAACTGGGATGGGTGGTACCGGACTATATACCGGAAGATGAAGTGAGCTCCATTGAGGACCTGAAAAAACCGGATGTGGCCAAAAAGATTGGTCGGCAGATTCAGGGAATCGATCCCGGCTCGGGACTAATGCAGGCATCGGAACGCGCCATGCAGGACTATCAGCTGGATAAATTAAAGCTGGTGTCGGCCAGCGGTGCCGCCATGACCGCGGTGCTGGACCGCGCTTACCGGCGCAAGCACTGGGTGGTTGTTACCGCTTGGCAGCCCCACTGGATATTTGCGCGGTACAAGCTTCGTTTCCTGAAAGACCCTAAACGTGTATTGGGAGGGATGGAAAGGATTCATGCCATCGCTCGCCAGGGATTTGGTCAGGATTTCCCGCCGCAAGTGACCGGGTTTTTCACCCGCCTGTATCTGCCCGACGACGAACTGGCCGCTATACTTCTTGATGCACAAGAAAACAATGTCAAAGATGCGGTAACCCGTTATATTAAACAACATCCCAAACGTGTTCGTTACTGGTTGACCGGGAAAATTGCGGAATAACAAGGCCTGATATCATCAATCTTCGCCGGAATCTGAAATAATGTTGAAAACCCGCGTTGCCTGTCGCATTCCATTATTGCTTATAATCTTGTTTTTTCCTCAATACGCTGCCGCCGGGACGGCCCGTATCGCAGTCGCCTCCAACTTTACTGCCACAATTAAACAGATTGTCGATCGGTTTGAAAAGACTACAGACAATAAAATTGTTGTCGCGTTGGGATCCACAGGAAAAATATACGCGCAAATAGAGCATGGCGCCCGCTTTGACGCGTTCTTCGCTGCGGATGAGCGGCGGCCGGTATTGCTGGAGAAAAACAAACGAATCATCCCAGGATCCCGTTTTACCTATGCGATAGGCAAAATTGCGTTGTGGAGCTCGGTAAAGGGTTACGTAGATAGCAACGGTAAGGTTCTCGCGGCTGGCGAATTTAATCGTCTGTCCATCGCAAACCCGAAACTGGCACCCTATGGGAAAGCGGCACAACAAGTGTTGCAGGCAATGGGTTTGTGGCAAAAGGTACAATCCAAGCTGGTATTTGGCGAAAATATCAATCAGGCATTTCAGTTTGTGATGAGCGGTAACGCAAAACTGGGGTTTGTGGCGTTATCACAACTTGTGAGTCTGGATAAAGAACAACAAGGGAGCTACTGGATTGCAGATCCGTCTACGTACCAACCCATAGAGCAGCAAGCAGTGCTGTTAACAAACAACCGGACGGCGGGTGATTTTATGGAATTTGTCCGTGGCAGTGAAGCAAGCGTCATTATCCGGCAAGCCGGTTATAATATCCCATAATTCCGCCCCTTGTTCGGTAAGTTGTAAAATCTCAGTACGCTAATAAATTATAACAGGCCGGCATATGTCCCAATGGTTGACAACACAAGATGTTACTGCGCTGTGGTTGACGCTCAAACTAGCGGGCCTGACGACCCTGATTCTACTGGTGTTTGGGACGCCATTAGCCTGGTGGTTGACACGTACCCGGTTTCACTACCGCCCTGTGGTGGAAGCCGTTGTCGCGTTGCCATTGATTTTGCCGCCGACAGTACTGGGGTTTTATCTACTGATATTACTCGGCCCAAAGGGACCCGTTGGCCAATTAATGCAACTGATGGGCGGTGAGCCGCTGGCGTTTACCTTTTCCGGGCTCGTCGTCGGTTCTGTCATTTACTCGCTGCCTTTTGTTGTGCAACCGTTGCAGTCTGCTTTTGGCGCGGTAAGCCCGCGATCCCTGGAAGTAGCGGCGACGTTACGGGCGTCCCCGCTGGACCGTTTTTTCACAGTGGCGGTGCCGTTGGCACGCTCGGGGTTTTTAACTGCGGCAGTATTGGGATTTGCCCATACCATTGGTGAGTTCGGCGTTGTCCTGATGATTGGGGGAAATATTCCCGGTGAAACCCATGTTTTGTCGATTGCTATATATGATCACGTGGAAGCCCTGGAATATTCGCACGCTCACTGGCTGGCCGGCGGGTTGCTACTAGTATCCTTCCTGATGCTGTTGATCGTTTATGGAATCAATCGCCGTTATCGGATGGTGAGGCTATGACGATTGACGTCCGTTTTAACCTGCTACGAGGTGAATTTAACCTGGACGTGCGGTTTACGATACCCAATACCGGCGTCACAGCGGTCTTTGGCCCATCAGGTTGTGGCAAGACAACATTGTTACGCGCAATGGCCGGGCTTGAATATTGTCAACAGGGTTTTTTGTCTCTGGATGGTGACATCTGGCATGATGACCGGCGCTTTGTTCCGACTCATCAACGATCGCTGGGTTACGTGTTTCAGGAAGCCAATCTGTTTCCCCACTTATCGGTGCAGGGCAATCTTGAATATGGATACAAGCGTCTACCTATGGACCTACGGACCCTCGAGTTTGACAAAATTGTTACATTACTGGGGCTGGATTCGTTGCTGCATCGATTGCCATCACAGTTGTCCGGAGGTGAACGCCAGCGGGTGGCGGTGGGACGGGCTCTGTTGACCAGCCCGCGGCTGCTGTTAATGGATGAGCCAATGTCGGCGCTCGATACAAACAGTAAAAACGAAATCTATCCGTTTCTTGAGCGGCTCCATCAAGAGCTTGCGATACCCGTGTTATATGTAAGCCATTCGCTGGATGAGGTAGCGCGCCTGGGTAATCATTTAATAGTTATGGAGGCCGGCCAGGTACTGGCTTCCGGCCCTATCGCTAACATGTTTACCCGTAGTGATTTACCGTTGATTCACGGTCAGGGCGCGGAATCATTGATTGAAGCACAGGTGTCCTGGCATGATGATGAATTCCAGCTTACATACCTCACCTTTGCTGGTGGTCAATTTACCGTCCCACGGACGGATGTGCCGCAAGGCCGGGCTGTACGTTTGCGTGTCCCGGCGAGGGATGTGAGTCTAACACTACAACGCCAATCGGATACCAGTATCTTGAACATTTTTCCCGCGACCGTGGAGGATATTGTCGAAGAGAGTCCGGCGCAGTTGACGATTCGCCTCAATGCCAATGGCGTGGTAATACTGTCGCGCATTACGCGTAAATCTGCCGCTGTATTAGAATTGGAAAAAGGTAAAGCCGTCTACGCGCAAATAAAAAGTGTTGCAATTTTAGCATAATATTAACAGCGGCTAACTTAAGCGTTGTTACAACAAAGTTAGCCTGGCATGTATCAGAAAAACCGGTTGGGCGGTGTCGGTCGGATGATTGAGGCGTTTGCTACCTGATTCAAATCGGTGATATTTGGTTTTTTAATTCATTTTACGAACTAAATCATATTTACGTATCGATACATCAACCTGCTAAACACCTATCCACCATACAACTACCAGTGAGGTTCAATTAGAGAATATTGGGGCGGCCTTCGAAAAGGGTAAGTTCCCAGCTGTTGTACTGCGTATCGTGGCGCAAAATATAAATACCATTGTCGTCGCCTTTGATTTTAAAGTAGCGGTGTGTCGGAGCAATCCACTGGTCAATTACTTCTTCCACTTCTACGGTTCGTGATCCCAGGTGAAAGCGACGAGGCGTTTCTTCTCCCCGGTGACCGGAATAACATTCAACGCGAAGGGACAGGTGGCCTTGTGTCATGTGGCAGATCATAACCGTAATTGCCGTGCAATAAAAGATCACAGCAAACTGATTTGTTGTAATTGATTGATTTAGTGGTATTTGTCACTCATGGGGTGGTCATACATTAGCGATGGTCGCAATATGATGAAGATCATGTTTCTGCAAACCGTACGTTAATTTTTAACTATTTCGAGCCGATAATAGTCTTGTATATGTCTGGAGGGCATAGCGAAGTTTCCTGTTGCCGGCGTATACCGCCGTTTGGCGCAAAACGGCGGCCTTTGGGCAAATAATACTCAAATAACTCAACACATAAACTAAACCGTATGTAGGTGGTGGGTTTGATAGGTCTACCCGGCGAGATGACTACATAGACAGCTCGGTAAACGGCAACAGTTGGTATATTCTTTGAGTAATTACAAAAGGTTGGACGAGAACGCAAAGCGGGAAATCAAAATTGAGAAGTCACATTGACCGACCGCGCTGATTTTCGATATCAAAAACTATATAACGTAATATGAATCCAGTTGCCGCAGTGGGTTTAATTTTATTAAAAAGCGGGCTATTGGGACTGGTCGTATTGAATATGCCAATTTGATCTACGGTTGCCAACGACTATTTACGACGTGGATTCGTATTGTCGGTAAGCTTATATTGTCACCATTGTGTCACTTCAATGCGCTAGTGTGTGGTCCTGTACTTATTGAATGCTGGTCTCGCCGTCAAATCCACCGGCCGTCGATGGAAAAAAGTAACTATAGCAGGAGAGAGTCTAAGTTCTTATGAATATCTACGTCGCCCGCCATGGTCAGACCAACTACAATGTGTTGGGACTATGCAATGACAATCCATCCCGGCATGTCTATTTGACAGAGACCGGTATAAAGCAGGCTGAACAACTGGCCACGCGGTTAAGCGCCGTTAACCTTGATGTTATTTTTGTTTCGCAGTTGCCCCGGACTAGGCAAACCGCCCGAATTGTCAACCATTACCACGATGTACGTATTATTGAGTGTGAGGAACTGAATGATCTACATACCGGTTTTGACGGTGAGCCGGTGGAAAAATATTTTGCGACTGTGGTTAAAGACCGTTTTAATATCATTCCGCCTGGCGGCGAGTCACTGGGCCAGTTTCAACACCGGGTAAACGCGTTTCTTGATGCTTTGTTGATGGAAGAGCATGAAACCGTGCTTATTATTGCCCACGAAGAAACACTGCGTGTCTGTGAGGCACGGTTTCGTAAATTGGGCCGGCAACAGATGGAAGGATTATCTTTCGACAATTGTGAATACGCTCAGTACCGTGTCAACAAGTGGTTTCGCAATACGGCATAGTATCCATCCTGTCACTGTGGCAGTGTTTCTTTGTTGGATCAATACCATAACCTAACGTTTTTTCCGCGCGCTTTTCTTTTTCTTCGCCACTTTTTTGACGGCCTTTTTCTTTGTAGCTTTCTTTTTAGCGGCCTTTTTGGGCGCTGTTTTCTTCTTGGCGGCTTTTTTCTTTTTTACCGCTTTTTTGGCGGCTGCTTTTTTCTTGGCTTTTTTAGCGGCTTTTTTCTTTTTCGTTGCCTTCTTGGGTGCCGGTCGCGTAGTTGATAGTATCCGCGTTTTTAAGTGGTCCAGCCGTTCGTATACCGCGTCGAAAAGGCCTTCTCCCACGTCCTCAATGTTTTCAATAATGTCTTTAAACTGTCGGGAGAATTCCGAACTGGAAATCCGGTTGGCGAAGGCGGTCGTGCGTTCGGATATACCATCGGCAACCGATGTGGTGGTTTCAGAGATTTCCGACGCGAGGTTTCTGGCAACCTGGTTAACTTTGCCACTGACCGTATTCAGCCCTGATTTGACATCATCGATGATTCCTTCACCGACTCTTTCGACATCTTCCAGAATGCCGTGTTGCGCTTGCTTCGTGCTCGTGCATTTTGCTGATTTTTTCTTGGCCATTTTCTACTCCCTTTGCGAATAGTCGCCCTTGTTTTTTTCAAATATTAGAGCATTAAATAAAAATCTTTTTGATATTGCGCAATAATTTGTTCATTTGTGGTATGTGTGACAAACGTATGTCAAATATGACGGGGGTCACCCAAGTAGATGTGTTAAAATTATTGTTATTAAAAAAACAGTTGGTGATTCGTTGAGTCAAATTACGAAATAAGAGTGAGTATTTATGAGTGGCGATGTCGTGACATTGGACGCAACCCATTTAACACCGGAGGAATTGGCGGAGCTGCAGTGGGCGTATCAGCGCCTGGAGCATCCGTCACTGGCCATCCGGCTGAGCAATTATATCGGTAAACCCATTGAAGAAGGGTTCAAGTTGCTACCGAAAAGCTGGTACGAAGCGATTCACAGCGTGGTGGAGCTCAGTATCAGGAAGTCACTGGATACCGCCATTGGATCGATGGACCTGGTCAATATCAAGGTTACCAATAATCAATTTCACAAACTGCTGGCAGCGGGTTCCGGTGCCGTGGGCGGGTTTCTCGGTCCGCTTACGTTGCTGGCGGAACTGCCGTTTATGACCATGTTAATATTGCGGTCGATCGCCGAGATTGCACAAGAGCAGG
>JASFOJ010000019.1:0-46226 GCA_050116575.1 Gammaproteobacteria bacterium
TTGGATCTCGATTATAGTTAAACAAAAATTGGGAACCGCTGATTTAGTTCATCAAGCGGATGATGGCAAGGCAAAAAGGAACGAAAAAGCGGAGTTTACAGGGTAGTAAATGAGCATTTTGAGTTCCTTTTTAACGCAGCCAGCGCCGCTTTAGGGACTAAATCAGCAAATTATATCTATGCCCCCCATGTAAGGCTGTAGTACCTTTGGGATAGCAATAGCGCCGTTTTCCTGCTGATAGTTTTCCATCACCGCCACCAGCGCCCGCCCCACCGCCAGGCCGGAGCCGTTTAAGGTATGCACCAGTTGCGGCTTGGCGTTGTCTTCACGCCAGCGGGCTTTCATCCGGCGCGCCTGGAAATCCTCGAAATTACTGCAGGATGAAATCTCCCGGTATTTGTCCTGAGCCGGCAGCCATACTTCCAGGTCGTAGGTTTTGGCCGCCGAAAAACCGATATCGCCGGTGCATAACGTCACCACGCGGTACGGCAGCTCCAGCAGTTGCAGAATACGTTCGACGTGCCCGGTGAGTTCCTCCAGCGCCGCATAGGAATCTTCCGGTTTCACGATTTGCACCAGTTCCACTTTGTCGAACTGGTGCTGGCGGATCATACCCCGGGTGTCCTTGCCGTAGGAACCGGCCTCACTGCGAAAACAGGGCGTGTGACACACAAAACGCAATGGCAGGTCGTCGCTGTCCTGTATGGTGTCACGCATCATGTTGGTCACCGGCACTTCCGCCGTCGGGATGAGGTAATAAGGAGGATCAGTGTTGATCTTGAACAGGTCTTCCTCGAATTTGGGCAACTGCCCGGTGCCCTGCAGGCTGTCGCTATTGACCAGGTAAGGCACATACACTTCCGTATAACCGTGATCACGAGTGTGTGTGTCGAGCATGAACTGGGCCAGCGCGCGGTGCAACCGGGCAATAGCGCCGTTCATAACACTAAACCGGCTGCCGGCGATTTTGGCTGCGGTTTCAAAATTCAACTGTCCCAATGACTCACCGAGATCCACGTGATCCTTCACCTCAAAATTAAAAACAGGCGGTTCGCCCCAACGCCGCTCTTCGCGATTATCGTTCTCGTCGTTACCGTCGGGAACATCGGGATGGGGAAGATTGGGAATACCCAGCAAGATTTCATTTAGCCGGCTTTGAACGTCGTTCAGTCGCTGTTCCGCCGTTTTGAGTTTATCGCCCAGATCCGCCACCGCATCCAGCAGCGGTTGCACATCTTCGCCCTTGGTCTTGGCCTGGCCAATCGCCTTGGCGTTTTTGTTCTTTTGACTTTGCAGCTCCTGGGTTTCAACCTGAATAGTTTTGCGCTCTTCTTCCAACGCGGCGATGGCATCGACATCCAGGGTGTGACCCCGACGCGCCAGTTGTTGGGCGACGTGATCAAGTTCGGTTCTTATGAGTTTGGGGTCAAGCATGACACTTTCTTCCTGCAATCATTTGTTTTTTAGCCTTGTCCGCAATAACTTCAACGGCCGGTAGTGATCAGTTACACGGGATAGGTGGCGCGTGCCATGATCACCCCGATCCAGGCGGCGGTGACACAAAGCAGTACATTCAATGTTACGTTCAACACGGCCTTTAGCAACTGACCTTGTTCCAGCAATTCAAACGTTTCCATGGAAAACGTTGAAAACGTGGTAAAGGCGCCCAGCATCCCCACCATCAATAGCGCCCGCCAATGGGTGGCCACCTCCAGCCGCTCATGGAACAACACATACAACAGGCCAATGAGCAACGAGCCTCCAACATTCACGGTCAGGGTGCCGTAGGGAAATGAGCGCCCCAGCCAGGAATGCACACCCGTCGATACCAGGTAACGAAACACGGCGCCAAGAGCGCCGCCGGCCGCGATCGCAATTAATTGCACAGGAGGACACCTTCCCTGTCGACTGGCAGGCGGTTTACCGTGCAAATCTTTTGCGTAGTCAGCAGTTGTTTGCTGATGTTGCCGGCAATCGCTTTACCATTGTTTTTATTGTTGCAATCTTCCGTCATAAAACCCCTGATGTGGTGTCGCTACAGCATGGCGATGGCGAGGACTATCCATCGTCAACCTATCATTCATCCCATCGCCATCATGGCATTATTCATCGTCGTTTCCGGAGTTACTGTGTTTATGGTTGCGCGCTGCGTGATCCAGTTCTTTTAAATACCGCAATTTCTCGGCGATTTTTTGTTCCAGACCGCGATTGACCGGCTGATAGTATAACTTTTCCGGCATCTCATCGGGAAAATATTTTTCCCCGGCGGCATAGCCCTCGGGTTCATCGTGGGCGTAGCGGTAGGCATCCCCGTAGTTCAACTGCTTCATCAACGACGTGGGCGCATTGCGCAGTTTCAGGGGCACATCCAGCGAACCGGATTGCCGTGCGTCCTGCAGAGCCGCGTTATAGGCCATATAAACAGCGTTGCTTTTCGCCGCACAGGCGAGATAAACCACCGCCTGCGCCATGGCCAATTCACCTTCGGGGCTCCCCAGCCGCTGTTGCGCATCCCAGGCATTCAATGCCAGTTGCAGCGCCCGCGGATCGGCGTTGCCGATATCTTCCGAGGCCATGCGCACGATGCGCCGCGCCAGATACAGGGGATCGCAACCGCCATCAATCATGCGCGCCATCCAGTACAATGCGGCGTCCGGATCAGAACCGCGCACGGATTTGTGCAGCGCCGATATCTGGTCGTAAAACTGTTCCCCGCCTTTATCAAAACGCCGCAATTTGCCGGTAAGCACTTCGTTGAGAAGCTCTTCGGTAATATGTATTTGTCCCTGCTCATCCGGCTCCGCCAGATCATGGCAAATCTCCAGCGTATTTAATGCCCGCCGGGCGTCACCGTCGGCAAAACGCACCAGGGATTCGCGCAAGGATTGGGGGAAATCTATGCTCGCGTGGCCCAGGCCCCGCTCGGTGTCAGTGAGCGCCCGCTCGATAATGTCCAGCAACGCGCTGTCATCAAGATTACGCAACACGTAAACACGGGTCCGCGATAACAGCGCGTTATTGAGTTCAAAGGACGGGTTCTCGGTGGTGGCGCCGATAAAAATCACGGTGCCGTCTTCGATATAAGGCAAAAACGCATCCTGTTGCGATTTATTGAAACGATGCACCTCATCCACGAACAACACGGTATCCTGCTGGTGCATATCGCGATGGCGCCTGGCCTGGTCGATAGCGGCGCGGATGTCTTTCACCCCTGAAAGTACCGCCGATACCGACAGGAATTGCGCGTGAATGCGTTGCGCAATCATATAAGCCAACGTGGTTTTACCGGTTCCCGGCGGTCCCCAGAACACCATGGAATGCAAATGATCCGACTCAATGGCCTGGCGCAACGGCTTGTTGGGTCCCAGCAAATGTTGCTGGCCGTAAAACTCGTCCAGCTTTGCCGGCCGCATGCGGTCGGCCAGCGGCCGGTGGCGCATGTCACTGGAATTGGAAAACAGGTCGGGATGGTTCATGGTTTGCGTCAGACAGATAACCGCGCTAGGGCGCCGGAAAATCAACGGTGCCGATTATTCAGCGCCTTTTTCTGTTTCGTTAATGACATCGACACCCGGCGGCACGTTAAAGTTAAAATCTGCCGGATCGATGTCCGGATTGATCTGCATATTGGAAAAAGTTAACCGGGTAACCTGGCCGAAGGCGTCTTTGAGTTCCATGATTTGGATCTTGTCACCGGAAAACGCTAGCAGCAGTTTTTCAAATCCCGCGTTTTCATCCCGCGGCACCAGCTGAATCCAGAACAGGGATTTATCACTGTTGCGGTTTTCAGTGATTTGCGTCACGGTAAATTGGTCGGTGATATCCGCGCCGCCACTTAGCAAAACCGCTGGTGTATTACCCAGCGCCAGCCCCAATGGCTTGACAATCACCTGTTCCATTTCCACGTCGTAAATCCATAACCGCTTACCGTCGGCAACAATCTGTTGCGCATAAGGTGCCGAGTAATTCCAGCGGAATTTACCCGGGCGCTGCATTTCCAGTACGCCCTGGGATTTTTGGACATCGGGGCGGGTCTCACTGACAATCTTCTGGGTAAAATCAGCGCGCATGCTTTTGACATGCTGGTAAAAACGGTTAAGACGCTGTTCTGCACTGCTAGCAGAAACCGTTGTAAAAGGCGCAAAAAACCATAACGCTAAACATAAGACAATCGACAATCGTTTTTTCATGATGGGGCAACCGGTGAATAAGTAAAAGATTCTTTTAATTGTTATGTAAATTAGTATGCATAAAGCACACTAAAGTTCCGGGGGAGGTGGCGCCAGTACTTCGCGGGTGCCATTGGACTGCAGCGGTCCCACCACGCCGGCTTTTTCCATTTCTTCCACCATGCGCGCCGCCCGGTTGTAACCGATCTTGAGCCGGCGCTGCACACCGGAAATGGATGCCCGCCGGGTTTCAGTAACAATGGCGACGGCCTGGTCGTAGAGTTCATCCACATCACTGCTGGTTTCTTCCAGTTTGGGATAACCGTTTTCGGCAATGGTGGACGGACCTTCGAGAATTTCATCGTCGTAATCCGGTTCGCCCCGGCTTTTCAGATCCGCCGCTACGCGATGGACTTCCGAATCGGAGACGAACGCACCGTGCACGCGCACGGGAATGCCCGTGCCGGGGGCCAGGTAAAGCATGTCACCGTGGCCCAGCAGTTGTTCCGCTCCGCCCTGGTCCAGGATGGTTCGCGAATCCACCTTTGCCGATACCTGGAAGGCGATTCGCGTAGGTATATTGGCCTTGATCAACCCGGTTAACACATCCACTGATGGGCGCTGGGTAGCCAGTATCAAATGAATACCGGCGGCGCGGGCTTTTTGCGCCAGGCGGGCAATAAGCTCTTCCACTTTCTTGCCCACCACCATCATCATGTCCGCCAGCTCGTCAATCACGATGACGATTAGCGGCAATTCTTCCAGATAACGCTCTTCATCGTCTTCAAGTAATTCATTGGGGGTGTAGGTTGGATCGACAATCCATTCCTCGTTGTCGTTCGCCTTGCGCACTTTCTTGTTGTAGCCGGCCAGGTTACGCACGCCTAGATGCGCCATTAGGGTATAACGGCGCTCCATTTCGGCGATGGCCCAGCGCAGCGCATTGGCCGCCTGTTTCATATCGGTCACCACCGGTGCCAGCAAATGGGGAATGCCCTCGTAAACTGACAATTCCAGCATTTTGGGGTCGATCATGATCATGCGCACTTCCGTGGGAGTGGAGTTATACAACATACTCAGCACCATGGCATTCAATCCCACGGACTTACCGGAGCCAGTGGTACCGGCCACCAGCAAATGCGGCATCTTCTGCAAGTCAGCCACAATGGGCTGACCGCTGATGTCCTTACCCAACGCCACGGTAATGGGCGAATGGGCCTGCTCGTATTGCTTGGAACGCAACACCTCGCTCAAGCGCACAACTTCCCTCACTTCGTTGGGAATTTCCAGGCCGACGGTGGATTTGCCGGGAATGACCTCCACCACGCGCACGCTGATGGCCGACAGCGAACGCGCCAGGTCCTTGGCGAGGTTACTGATCTGGCTTACTTTCACACCGGGGGCGGGATCCAGCTCAAAGCGGGTAACCACCGGCCCGGGATGCACTTCGACCACTTCCACTTCGATACCAAAGTCCAGCAGTTTCAACTCTACGGTGCGGGACATGGCTTCCAGAGCTTCTTCGGAATAATGATTCTTGCGTGCTTCGGCGGCATCCAGCAACGCTAGTGCCGGCAATGCTTCATCGGGCGGCGGCTCAAACAACGGCGCCTGCCGCTCTTTTTCTTCGCGCTCGGAATATTCGATAGTCTCCACCACGGGCTCAATTTTCACCGGCTTGCGCTTGGCTTTTTTCTTCTGCTGCGTTTCGACCACTTCCTCGCGTTGATGGCGGGCACGCTGGCCTTCAATATAGTCGCGGAACCGGTACCATTGATCGCCGATCCAGACAAAAAAATTGAGGGTAATGCGTCCCGTCTCATCCATAACGCGGAACCAGGATAAATTGGTAAACAGGGTTACCCCCGTTAAAAACAAAGCCACCAGCAACAGCGTACCGCCCAGAAAACTGAATACACTCACCAGCCCGTTGCCCACCACATCACCGAGAATGCCGCCAGCGTTCAGCGGGAGTTCCGATACATCCGCAAAGTGCAGCGTCGCCAACCCGGTGCCGGCACACAACGTGATAATAAAACCAATGCCGCGCAAGGTACCGGTGCGCATATCAAGCTCGTCTTCACCATCACGGCCCTTGAAAATAAGCCAGCCGCTATAGGCCACCATAATGGGAAACAGGTAAGCGAGATAACCAAACAGGTATAAAAATGCGTCGGCAAACCAGGCGCCCACCACGCCACCGGCGTTGCGGATCACCTCGCCGCTTTCACTGTGGGACCAGCCGGGATCGGCCGCATCGTAGGTGATCAGCGAGGACAACAAATATATGGCGACGGCGCCAAACACAATTAACGCGCCTTCGCGCAATCCCCGCACGGTATGTTCGGCCAATGGTACGGATTTTTTACTGGATGCTTTCGCGGTTGCTTGAGCCAACTTCCCTAACCTCTTTTATATTTACTTCCTGCTGCAGCTATTGGTGTTGTAATAAGTCCCGCTGCCTGTTATCGCGCTGCCCGACGCGTTGCCGATCACAACAATATTTTATAAAACCTCGGCAACCTAAATTAACCTCACACAACCTTTGATGCGGCAACGGTTTTCATAGATTGTATATATTTTGGTAAACCTGACGGATTTTGCAAATCAACGACTCAAAAATCCACATTTTATAGCTTTTTCAACGCCGGATGTACGATTTTACCCTTTTCAATATTCATTCCCGCCGCTAAATCGGGCTGTTGCTGCCAATCCTGTGTCGCCATTTTTAACACATAAGGCAATAACGATGCCGATAAAGCCTGCGATGCGCTGCGTGGTACCGCGCCGGGCATATTGGTGACCCCGAAATGCACCACACCTTCCCACACAAAGGTTGGATCCTGGTAGGTGGTGGGCTTGGTGGTTTCGATACAGCCCCCCTGGTCCACGGAGATATCAATAATGACACTGCCCGTTTTCATGGAGCGCACCATGTCAGCGGTCACAATTTTCGGTGCTCGTTCACCCACGATTAACACCGCGCCGATTAACAGGTCGGCTTCCTTTACCTGCGCCGCCAGACTGTGTGCATAGGGATACAACGCCGTCACGTTGTGGCCCAACGCCCTCATATGTTCCAGTTTGGGCCGCTGGCGGTCAAATACAACCACTTCGGCGCCGATATTGGCGGCATATAGCGCGGCATTCCCACCGGCAACGCCGGCGCCCAGGATGACCACCTTGCCCCGTTCGGCGGCCGGCAGACCCCCTAACAAAATCCCTCGTCCACCCTGTGGTTCGTGCAGCAGATGACTGCCCACTTGTACCGCCACCCGTCCGGCGATATCGCTCATGGGCGCCAGCAACGGTAACTGGCCGTCGGGCAGTTGTACGGTTTCAAAGGCCACGGCGGTTAAACCGATTTGTTGCAGACCTTTCATGAGGTCGAGTTCCGCCGCCAGGTGCAAATAAGAGAACAAAATTTGATCAGGTTGTAGCAACTCCAGTTCTGCCGGCTGCGGTTCCTTGACCTTTACAATCATGTCGCCGGCGCCGTAAAGCGCCTTGGCATCGGGCGCTATTTGCGCTCCCGCCTGGCGGTAATCTTCATCACTGTAGCCACTTTGCACCCCGGCGTCGTGCTCGATAACAACGTCGTGGCCATGGTGAACCAGGTCGGCCACCGCATCCGGTATCAATGCGACCCTTCCTTCCAGGGTTTTTATTTCTTTTGGGATAGCAATCCGCATTACATCTCCTTTACGATGTCATTTACAATACGTAGTATAACCGCTGTTTATTCAAGCTGCTGAACCACCGGCCGCTTAACGCGAAACCACTGATATTAACGCCGAAAGTCTTAATAGTATGGGCGCCAATCGATTTTTAAACATTTATCGTTTCTCAGGTACTAGGAGCCAATAATGAGTGAAGCCAAACATTGTCGACTGTTGATTCTCGGATCCGGTCCTGCGGGATACACCGCTGCGGTTTATGCCGCCCGCGCCAATCTCGATCCCGTATTGATAACCGGCCTGGAACAGGGCGGCCAGCTCATGACCACCACCGAAGTCGACAACTGGCCCGGTGATCCCGAAGGCTTGCAGGGCCCTGGACTGATGGAACGCATGCAAAAACATGCCGAGCGGTTTAATACCGAAATTATCTTTGATCATATTAACAAGGCGGACCTGAACAACCGGCCATTTACCCTGACCGGAGACAGCGGTGTTTATACCTGCGACGCGCTGATTATCGCTACCGGCGCCTCCGCCATGTATTTAGGGCTGGATTCGGAAGAAAAGTTTCGCGGTAAAGGGGTATCGGCCTGCGCCACCTGCGATGGCTTCTTTTATAAAGGCCAGGATGTCGCAGTCATTGGCGGCGGTAATACCGCGGTGGAAGAAGCCCTGTATCTGGCCAATATTGCCAAACATGTGACGGTTATTCACCGCCGCGACAAATTCCGTTCGGAAAAGATTCTCTCCGACCAGTTAATGGAAAAAGCCAACAGCGGTAATGTCACCATCGAATGGAATCACACCCTCGACGAAGTGCTGGGCGACGACACCGGTGTTACCGGCATGCGAATAAAAAGTACCGAGGACGGCTCTACCAAAGAGATTGCATTACAGGGTGTGTTTGTGGCCATTGGCCACAAACCCAATACGGACTTATTTAAAGACCAGTTGGATATGGATCACGGTTACATCAAACTGCATCGTGAAGACAACGGCACCAATGCAACTGCCACCAGCATCCCCGGTGTATTTGCCGCCGGCGACGTGGCTGACCACGTCTATCGGCAGGCCATCACATCCGCGGGCTCCGGTTGCCAGGCCGCATTGGACGCGGAGCGTTATCTCGATAACCTTGGCAAATAATATCCTCCTGATCCTACGGGATTAACCGAATAGCGTGCGCGGTGCGCACGGCGCACGCTACGCAATAAAGAACGTTCGTGAGACTTCCTGCTCTAAGGAGAGGAAAAGTAAACGTTTTCATAATCCGGCAACCCCGGGGCTTCACATCATGAACATCACCATTGTCGGCGCTATCAACGAAGTCACTGCTGATGAATGGAATGCCCTGGCAGGCGAACAAAATCCTTTCATCCGTTACGAATTCCTTTCCGCGTTGGAGACCCATCACTGCGTCGGTGATCGATTCGGCTGGATTCCGCAGCATATCACCTTGCGCGATCACAACAATAAACTCATTGGCGCGGTGCCACTTTATTTAAAAGACAACTCCTACGGTGAATTCGTCTTTGACTGGGGCTGGGCCGATGCCTATCACCGCCACGGCCTGGAATATTATCCCAAGCTGGTGGTGGCAACCCCGTATACGCCCGCCACCGGCCCCCGGCTGTTGATTGACAAGGAACAGGATTACCCCAGCGTCGCCACTTCGCTAATCGAAGCCAGCATACAGCACGCAACAAACCTGAATGTATCCTCGTTGCATTGGTTATTCACCAACGATCAGGATACCCAACAATTAACTGAACAGGGCTTCATGCAACGGCTGGGCTGCCAGTTTCACTGGCACAACGAGGGTTACGAAAGTTTCGACCACTACCTGCAAGCCCTCAGCCGCGGTAAACGTAAAAACATCAACCAGGAACGGCGCCAGGTACGTGATGCCAATGTGCAACTTGAAATCCTCAGTGGTCATGACGCCACGGAACGGCACTGGCACACTTTTCACCGCTACTATGAATCAACGTTCATGAAACTGGGGGGATACGCCACGCTGTCGACGGCGTTTTTCCAGGAAGTGGCGCAGACCATGCCGGACAATGTCGTGCTGGTGATGGCCAAACAAAATGACAAATATATTGCCAGCGCGCTGAGTTTTCGCAGCACCGACACGCTTTATGGCCGCCATTGGGGATGCGAAAAGGAAGTCAAAGCATTGCATTTTGAAGCCTGCTATTACCAGGGTATCGAGTACTGCATCAACAATGGCTTGCAGTGTTTTGAACCCGGCGCGCAGGGCGAACATAAAATTGCCCGCGGCTTTCTGCCCACACCCACCTACTCCGCGCATTGGGTCGCCAATCCCGTATTCAAAGAAGCCATCAGCGAATTCCTGGATCGCGAAACCCGTGGCATGCGGCACTACATCGAACAACTGCGGCAGCATTCACCGTTTAAGCAAACCCGTTAAACAGGAAACTACTCATCGATCCACGATACGGGTAACATCCATGTAATCCGAGTTTAGAGAAAGCTCGCGCCTATTCAATACCGCGGTCCTTTTATATAAAAAAGCCCGCTATCGTCGTAGCGGGCTTTTCACGAAAAACCGGCAAACAATCTTACTGACGTGTTGTTTTTCTTCTCCTGCTATTAATCAGTACGACATATAACATGCCAATGATTAACAAATAAGGATCCAGGGCACCTCCACCACCGCCACTTACTGTCTGATCATCAGATATAGCTTTATTGAGCAGTACTATTTCAGATACGACAACTTCCACGGAGCCGTTGGTTGTCGTAATGAACCCGGGAACACTGGTGTTTACCGCGGTGATACCTGCACCCAACGGCGTAAACGCCACGCCGCCCGCTGCCACGGTTGACGGGGATGAGTATTGCCCGGGCTGAATTTGCACGTCGACGGCGGCACCACTAAACGCCGTAGTCACCAGTTCGCCCACGGCAGGCACGGAACTTTGAATAATTGCAGTGAGGGCACTGCCGCCAAAGCGTACCCGTTGTACCCTCACATTGGTATTACCGGAAACCGGGATGCCCACTTGCACCACGAAGGGATCATCCGCTGCGGAAATCGTGGTACTGGCGGCCAGGCCGTTGATGCGAACCGCCGGTTGCACCACGTTCACGGTGGTCGTGCCGTCAATAAAACCATCCGCCGAGGCGGTTAGCCCTACTGAGACCGGTGTAGTCGCCTCTTCTACCCCCTGGGTCACAAAGTAAAAAGCGTTTTGTCCATCAGGCACAAACACATCAATGTATTGTGTTCCCGCGGTACTGCCATCGGGTGCCACTAGGGCAACCGCCGGGTTGCTGCTTCGAACCCGCACGGTAACACCACCGTGATTAGTCGCACCCAGGGTCACCCGGTTACTGTTATTGCCAAGCATCAGACCGGCGCCCACTGTCAATTCGGAGTGATCGAAACTCAGTTCCGGCGCGGATACCGTGACATTCACCGACCCCGCAGTCGTCGTCATATAACCCGGAATCGTCGCCTGCACCGCGGTGTCGCCGGTGGTTAACGGATCAAAAGCAACGCCGCCTGCTGCCACGCTGGCAGGCGACGAGGTATCACCAGGTTGAATATCCACGCTCACACTGGCCCCGGTCACAGCCGTGGTTGTCAACCGGCCGATATTGGACAACGAACTATCGATAACCGCGGTAACAGCGCTTGCTCCGGAGCGTACCCGCTGAACACTCACGTCGGTATTACCCGTCGTCGGTATACCCACATCCACGGTGAAAGGATCATCCGGTGATAACGTCGTCGTAGCAGCGTCCAGCCCATTGATGCGCAGCGCCGGTTGCACCACATTGACTGTCATTGTGCCGGAAACAAAGCCCGGCGCCGAAACGGTGAACGTCGCGGTAGCCGGCGTACTCGCCCCTTCATATCCCTGGGTAACAAAATAGAAATAGTTTTGTCCGTCAGGTACGATTACATCAATAAACTCGGTACCCGCCGTATTGCCATCAGGCGCCACCAGGGCAACGGCTGGATCACTGCTTTGAACGCGCACTGTTACACCACCATGGCCGGTGGCACCCAGGGTGACCCAGTTACTATTATCACCGAGCATTAAACCGGCACCCACCGTCGCTGTGTCATGGAAGAAACCAAGCGCCGGCACAGACACATTGACGTTAACCGAGCCAACGGTCGCGGTAATAAAACCAGGAATCGCCGCAGATACCGTGGTATCGCCGCCACCGACCGGATTAAAAGCAACACCGCCGGTGGCCACAGAACCGGATGAGGAAGAGGCACCTGGCTGGATTTGCACATTGACACTTGCCCCGCTGTTGCCCGCGGTGACCAGTTGGCCCACGCTGGGCGCACTACTGTCTACAACCGCGGTAAGCGCACCGGCACCGGAGCGCACCCGTTGCACACTGATGTTGGTATTGCCCGTGGTGGGAATACCCACTTCCACTATAAAAGGATCGTCCACCGACAACGTCGTAATAGCTGGCGTCAATCCACTGATCCGAACCGCAGGTTGCACCACATTAACCACTGCACTGGCGCTGGAGGCAAAGCCCGGTGCCGACACGGTGAGTGTCGCGGTGGCCGGTGTACTTGCCCCCTCATATCCCTGGGTAACAAAATTGATAGCGTCCTGACCATCGGGTACAAACAAATCAATATACCCGGTACCCGCCGTATTGCCGTCGGGCGCCACCAGAGCGACCGTTGGATCGCTGCTTTGTACGCGTACGGTCACACCGCCATGACCTGACGCACCCAGGGTCACCCGATTGCTATTGTCACTCAGCATTAAACCGGCACCCACGGTCATGGTGTTGTTGGCGAAGCTAATCTCAGGGGCGGACACATTCACATCGACAGAACCCGCCGCCGTCGTGATAAATCCGAGAATTGCAGCGGACACGGAAGTATTGCCATCGCTCAATGGTTCAAACGCCACGCCACCGGCCGTTATGGTGCCCGGCGAGGAAGAACTACCGGGTTGAATCTGCACACTCGCACTCCCGCCGTTGCCGTTCGTGGTCACCAACTGGCCGACACTGGGCGCACTACTGGTAACCACAGCCGTGAGGGCATTACCGCCGGAACGCACCCGTTGTACACCCAGATCGTTGTTACCCGAAATCGGGATACCCACGTCCACGGTAAACGGACGATCCACAGACAACGTAGTTGTGGCGGTGTTCAGACCGCTGATCCGTAGCGCCGGCTGCACGACATTGACGATTGCCGTGCCGGAACTAAAACCCGATGCGGTGATCGTGAGCGTGGCCGTCGCCGGCGTATTTGCCCCTTCGACGCCCTGGGTGACAAAGTAAAAATAGTTTTGGCCATCCGGTACAAACACATCGATATATTCCGCACCCGCGGTGTTACCATCAGGCGCCACTAACGCGACCGTCGGATCACTGCTTTGCAGGTGGACGGTTACGCCACCGTGGTCGGCCGTTGCCAGTACTCCCCGGTTGCTGTTATCCGGCAACATTAATCCGGCACCCACCGTCGATGTCTGATGATATATGCTGAGTTGCGGGGCCGGATTTACCGTCACATCGACAGTATCTGAAGTGATATTGGGTGAACTTGCCGTCACCGTTGTATTGCAGGGCAACGTCGCGCTACCTTGATAGCTGACTGTTGCCGTGGCGGTCACAAAACCCATCTCGATGGTCACCGGCGAAGTCACGGCTACACAGTCCGGATCCGTGGGCGCAAGCGTCACGGTAACCGGTGTGGGCGCCGTCACATCACTGCCGGCACTTTGCAGGCGCACGGTAATATCGGCAGGAAAACCGGCGCTGAAACTGGTTGAAGCCGGCACAATATTCAGCTCCGCCGTGACCGATACGTCAGCAAAGTCCGCCGCATAGTCGGGGTTGCTGGCATTAACCTTTATGCTGCCGGCACTGTAACCGGTAATCGTCGTATTAATAGAATGCGCGCCCGCCGGAATCGTGACAGTTGTCGTTTGCAACTGGGCAATAGATGGATCGCTACTGAACAGCTGAACCACAATGCCGCCCGGGGGCGCCGGGTCCGGCGCGATGGATATGGGGAAACTCACCGTTTGACCCAACGGCACGTTCAAGGTAGTGGGCACACTGATCAAATTCAGTGTCACACCCACATCCAATACTCCTTCAGAATAACCCGGCGCGTTACCACGCAGGGTTGTGGTACCTTCGATAATACCATTGACGGTCACCTGCCCCGCCACATGACCTTCGGCAATAAATGTCGTGGCGGGTGACTCAACCGCCAGCACACCCGTGTTATCACTGGCAACCGTCACCGTAACACCGCCAGCGGGCGCCCGGCTGCTTAGTGTTACGCCCACTTGCGCGGGCCGGCCCACACCTACTAACGCCGTATCGATCAGGTGTAACGCAATGTGCGCCTGTGAAGCGGTAATGGTTACAGTGGACACCGCACTGTCCAGGTCACCGTCGTTAACCACCAGCGCTAATACATAATCGCCACCCACGTCCGCAACAAACGTAGGTTCCACCGCCGTCGCATCAGACAGTGTTGCACTGCTACCCGCGGGCCGGGAAGTCATCGACCAACTGTAACCCAAGCTCTGGCCGTCAGGATCACTGGAGCCACTACCATCCAGGGCCACGGTATCGCCGATATTGACAGACTGGTCGGGACCGGCATTGGCGACGGGCGGCTGGTTAACCGTGATAATCACCACGGAATCCGGGGCACTGTTCACTGTGCCGTCGTTCACAATCAACTGCACGACGTAAGTTCCCGCTACATCGACTGTAAAGCCTGGATCAACAACGGTGGCATTAGACAAACCGGCTGAACTTCCGGCAGGCACCGAAACAAACGACCAGGCATACGTTAGCGCGTCTCCATCCACGTCACTGGAACCACTGCCGTCCAGCGTGACGGTATCCCCCACTGCTACACTTTGATCCGTGCCCGCATTGGCAACAGGCGGTGAATTTTCCGTGGTAATGGTTACAGTATCAGGGACGCTGTTGACGACACCGTCGTTAACAACCAGCTGAAGCACATAGCTGCCCGCTTGATCCACATCGAAGCCGGGATCGATAGCATGCGGATCGGACAGGGCTGCGGTACTGCCGGCCGGCTTTGATGTGAATGACCAGGTGTAGGTGAGATCATTACCATCGGCGTCACTTGAGCCGCTACCATCCAGGATAACAGTATCACCCACCAACACGGTTTGGTCCGCTCCCGCATTGGCAACCGGCGCGGTATTTTCCGAAATGACCGTAACCGTATCGGGCTCACTATCAACCAAGCCGTCATTAACTATAAGCTGCAGTACATAGGTACCGAACACATCCACATCGAACGTGGGCATGACGGCGGTATTATCGGAGAGTACCGCACCACTTCCCGGTGGCAACGATGCAAATGACCAGTGGAATGTCAATAAATCACCGTCCACATCACTGGAGTTACTGCCATCCAGTGTGACAGTCTCGCCCACCAACGCCGTTTGATTGGGCCCGGCATTGGCCACCGGTGGTGTATTTTCCGTGGTGATCTCTACCCAATCAGCTGCGCTGTCCAGCATGCCGTCATTGACAATCAGTTGCACTACATAGCTGCCGGGCAAGTCAATGACAAAAGAAGGATGAACCGCCGTAACGTCGGAAAGAACCGCTGTGCTGCCATTGGGCACGGATGTAAGCGTCCAGGTAAAGGTCAGGCTATCGCCATCGGCATCACTCGAACCGCTACCATCCAGGTTAACGGTATCACCTAGCAATGCGGTTTGATCGGGCCCGGCAACGGCCACCGGTGGAGAATTTTCGGTGGTAATATTAACGGTATCCGGGCTGCTGTCTGCTTTACCGTCATTAACAATGAGCTGGACAGTGTAGGTACCCGGAACATCAACCACAAAAGATGGATTGACCGCAGTAGTGTCGGTCAAGACCGCGGCGCTTCCGGCAGGAACCGCCGTAAATTGCCAGGAATAGGTAATCGTGTCACCATCGGCGTCACTGGATGCACTGCCATCCAGGTGAACCGTGTCGGCAACAAAGACCGTTTGATCCGGACCGGCGTTCGCGATGGGAGGTGTATTGCTACCCTTACGGCATTTACCTTCTACTTTTACCTTAAAATCAAAATGTTTGCCCTTGGGATTATGAAAACGAATTTTCCTGCTTGACGATCTCTCGCCCGGCTTAAAATCCCGGTGTCTTCTCGAATGATGATAATTAAAATAGGGCCTGCCGTCGCGCAATTTGCCGTCAGGATTCGCTACCGTTACGTCATCGCTGGAAATTGAGTCAATCACCAGCCGCATTGGTCCCACAATGGTCTTTTTCGATGAGTTTTTTACAGAGACATCGGTTTGAGTTTGACGCTTAACGGAGTCGTAAACCGGCGAGCTTTTATTCGCAGTAACATCGAACGTTAAATCATCCGCCCAGGAATTGACGCCGGAAACAAAATATAAAATTACAAATGCGAAGGTTAGTCTATACAGCCCTGAATATTTCATAACCGCCTCCCTGAACAGGCATTGCGTTTCCCCAAAATAATTTAGGCTTCACCAATGACACGGAAACCAATCAAACCAACCTGCGCAGGACACTTAGTGAGATTCCAAACAAGCTGAGTAAAAATCCATACAACGTTGTGACCCCGGGAAAATTTTTGATAAATTTCCAAATTATTTATTGGCACAGCAGGGCCGGCATCACACCAATCGCAAACCAACTTGCGTGATCCACAAAATATTTCGTCACACAAAAATTTTTCTGAAACCTAGTTTTTTGATTTGGCACTTAAAAATAACTTAACGCAAAATAATTATTTTCAGATTCAATTGGTTTGATTTTTTTCACCAAAACGACAACACTGTAAAAAAGTTAACACTAATTTTCGCCGAACCCCCAAGACAAGTTACGGAATTTGCCAACACAGTCACAAAAATATTGTGACTGATCACAAACACACAATCCATAAAATACAACAAACAATGAACACCGAGACGCAGACCTGGCTTCAGCAACATAAAAATGTTGACGCACTCATCAACCAATGGCTTTTACAGTTACACACAACAAAGATTATCCACCAACAGTAAAAATCCCACGAAGGTTCGAATTTTTCTTTAAAGCTTTTTAACGAAGCTGGACTTGAAAAACGCAGCAACTACTAACAAGCATAAGTTAGTCACTGCCAGAAGGAGAGAAGAGAAATTTACGGGTGAGTTAATAAAAAGCTGATCGACACTTTCACTGAAACAACCAGAAAAAACCAACAAACTGAATGACAGGCCACTCAGTCGCAACAAATGACCGATAGTTGCTGGTGTATTCCCTGCAGATTATAAGCTGGTTACCTACTTATCAATACGAGTTCCTAGGATTCACCACAAACACCCGTATCAAATTTCAATGATCCGGCCGTCAAGGAACGATAACTCAGCACTCCCAGACAAATCCCCAACAGCGTGAATGCCGCGGCAAACTGACCTTCACCCAGTTGCACCAGAGCCACGCTGGGGCAGGCACCTGTAATCGCCCAGCCGACACCAAACATAATACTGCCCGGTACGGTACCGGCATGATAGGATTTTTTTTCCCGCATTTCTGATGTGCCTAAACATCGCGAAGCCAATCCCTGACAAAACAACGGCACCAAAAAATACGAAATAAAGGCGCAAGTCCGCGAACGTAAACATCTTGTGAACCTCAGCGAAATCGGTAAAGCCTATGGCACTCAATGCGATGCCCATCGCCAGCCCCCAGAACCCATACCATATATGCATTTTCATATAAAACCTCTAACTACTACCCGATGATATTGGAATACTGCATAATTAACGACGTCACAATGCCGCCCGCCATAAAAAGCAAGGTAGAGTGAATGAATCACCTATCAATATAATTAGCTAACACAGTGAGGCGCAATTTATTGAATCAATCAATTGTATCGTCCATTGTGTGTTTTTTTTGCGAATAGGCTGTTGTGTAATTGATATAGATCAATTACACAACAATACAGTGACTTAGCAGGCTCTGAACACAACACCCCCCCGACCACGCCCAAGACTCTATACTGGGTTACGGGGTATCGATCCGGAGATTAGGCAGCTTATGGGGTGCTTTATAGAATATTACGAATGCGGCCTCACACCGGCAAAACAAGCATCGTTCGCCAAACCTGCTAGCCAGTGGGTATTGCAGTTTATTCATCAATGCAAATTGATTTTTACGCCCACACCCACCACATTGGAACCGCCTTCGACGTCATTGAATAATCCATACACGCCGGAACGATGATGAACCCGAACCACAAATGCCCAGTCATCCACCTGTGGTGGCGCATAGGTTGTTTCCACTAGAATATAGTTAAGCAAGCGGGTGGCGCCCACATTGGTAGTACTTGCCGCCTCCAGGGGTGGAGTCCTAGTGGCGTAAGACAAGCCATCACCAATAGCAATGCTGGTTTTAAGGATTTGGTTCCAGGGAAATCGTTGCCAACGGTAAATAGCAAGCACATTAAACTCCCAATGGCTTTGACCACGATAGTGCTTAGCGGCCTGGCCTTCAAGTTCCCACTGATGGGAACGACTTGCCAGGGGGAAAATTTTACTCACGGCGGCTACCGCCACATAAGAATCGATAAAATGAACCGGCTTACTGACCAGGACATCGCCCAGCCTGTCGTCACTATATTTGCCACTATACAGGGTCAGCGCGTAAGCATCCCTGGCGGCTGACGTCACCGGCAGGAGCAAAGCGATCACCGGCGTCAGCAGATATGTCGGCTTCAGGAAAAAACGCCCGCCCGGCACCCTCATTCCCTGAAACACAGCCTGTTAATAGCCATCTGTCCTCCTATTCTAACGAGTAAGTACAAGATCCAACGATGAAAATCGCAAGTTAATCTAATTAGACCGCCGCTTGATCATTGTTGAGCAGTGCTTTTCATGGGTTCGATAGCTTAAATTGTTTTTCCCGATTTTCAGCGCCTTGCGGGGTTTCGCATAAAATAAATTATATAAATCAATGTATTACAAATAAGCAAATTTCTGTTATTACGAATAACCCGATAAATCAAAAGAAATCGATCAAGTTTTCATCGATCTCGCCGAAACTAAATTACAGAGAATACCTTGTATAAAATCGATAGATCTAAATCCGGAAACACCAATGTCCGGAGATTTCGTTGGGTGGCAAGAAATAATAGACGTAAAAAAGGAATTACTATGCATTGGTTAAAACATTGCACAATTCGCCAAAAAATCTTTGGCGCATTTGCGTTGATAATGGTTACTCTGGCCGTGGTATCCATCGTACCCCTTATCAACATTTCCTCAATGAATCAAAACGTCAAGAAAGTTATTGAGGACGTTCACCCCGCCGCCCTCGCCATCGAAAGGTTCGACAAGCAACTTAATGAAGCTTCCACGATGCTGGGGCATTATATGCTAACCCAGGAAGCGGGCTATAAAGACAAATACCTGGGCGCCATTCAGCAGTCGAACAACACACTGGACAAATTAAGAACTTACCTGATGCAATCTCAGGATTCCAAATCGCTAGCACTACTTGACTCCATCAAGAATAATCTCAAGACGCTAAAAGACCGCGACAAGCGCTTGATTCATCTTGCACTAAATCCAAAAGAGAATCTGCCCGCACTGACCTATGCGGCGAAAAACGTCAATCCAACAAGCCAGAAAATATTATCCACGCTGACGGGGATGTTGTTAACCGAACTGGACGAGGACGTAACCGAGAAACGCCGAGAAGTGGCCTACCAGATCGGGGAATTGCGCTACCAGTGGCTGAATGTAATGGCCCATATCCGTTCATATCTGGCGTATCGTACACCGGCAGTGGCGCAGGAAATTATTACTTATTACGGTACGACCGGTAAAATTATTGAACGAATAATGACGCTACAGGATCATTTCACCTTCGAAGAAGAAGACGGAATGCAGACAGTCATAGAGTTGCATGACAAATTCAAGTTCATGTTGGACAAGTTAATCGAGTTACACTCCAGTGACGAATGGCGTACCGATTCCCACTACATAAAAACAGAAGTCGGGCCTCTAGTCAGCACTGTAGAGAAACAAGTCGACGCGTTAATTAAACGGCAAAACGAAAAATCCAGTGATATGCGCAATGTTGTGGAAAACCAGGCCGACACTACCGCCAATATGACCTCGACGCTAATGTTCGCCAGCCTGATAATCGGTCTCATTATTGCCCTGGCGTTGATCAAAGGCACTACCGGCCCACTGCTGAGAATCACCACCGCCATGCGGGATATCGCACAAGGCGACGGCGACCTTACCCAACGCCTGCCGGTAAACGGTGACAATGAACTCAGCAACCTGGCCGCGGCATTCAATGCCTTTACCAGCAAAATTCAGGATGCCGTAGCAAGGGTGGCAACTGCGGCATCCGAACTCAATAGCGCAGCCAATGAAGTTTCCATGACCACCGGCAAAACCTCCGCCAATATCCAGATTCAGACCAGCAACATAGAACAAGTCGCAACGGCAATCACGGAAATGGCCGCATCCGTTCAGGAAGTGTCGCGCAATACCGCGCAAACAGCAGATTCCGCCAAGCTCGCCAAAGAAGAAACGGAAAGAGGCAACAATATCGTAAGTGCCAGCGTCAGCGCCATCGATATTTTGAAAGCTGAGATTCAAAAAGTCGCTGAAGTGATCTATGACGTCGAGGAAGAAAGCCGCCAAATTGGAAGCGTACTGGACGTCATTAACGGCATTTCCGAACAAACCAATCTCCTGGCACTCAATGCGGCAATCGAGGCCGCACGTGCTGGCGAACAAGGCCGCGGATTTGCGGTTGTCGCTGACGAAGTACGTAGCCTTTCAAAAGGCACCAGTGACTCGACCAGCGAAATACAAAAAATTATTGAACGATTGCAACGGCGCACAAAAGACGCCGTCACGGCATCAGATGAAGTCAGCCGCCAGTCGGCTGATACCGTCAATCATGTCCAAAAAGCGGCAACGGCGTTGCAGTCCATCGCCGATGCGGTTAACACCATCAATAACATGGCCGTTCTTATAGCGGCGGCTACCCATGAACAATCAACAACCGCCGATGATATAAATAAAAAAATCGTCGACACCAATCGCTTTGCGGAAGAATCAGCAGTTGCAGCTGAGCAAACCGCTGCCGCGAGTACCGATCTGGCCAAACTGGCCGCAGACCTGCAACAGACCGTGGACCAGTTCAAGGTGGCCTGACACTTAATAGACAAGGGAGTAACGAACTCTCCCTCCGCTAATAGAATATTAATTTATATTACTCCTAGTAACAAAAAAGCGTTGATTCACAAAAACGTCGCGCACTGAATTCGAATAATTAAGTGTAATGAGAGCCTACCAGAAAATACTTAATCGGCATTCTCAATGAGGCCGAGCGAACGGAAAACAAGCCACGTTACATGAAGCTGCAAATCGGTTTGCCAATTCATTCATCGCTGCCTATAATCAATTGCAGCTTCATCCAATCAATAACTTTCTGATGCATCGTATTCTGTTTATCCCTCTTCTTGTCCTGCTCGCCTGCGCCGGCTGTGCTACCCCCGATAAATTAACCAAAAGGGATGTGCGAGACATTTCCAATATATCTGTTGCTATTGATGCCACGGTTACGACCGACGCACCGGGTTTTACCGATAGTATAGATTTAGCCATGAGCAAATCATTGGCGGACAAATTATTGGAGTTGACTCAATCAACCTTGAAAGAAAATGGCTTCACCCCCCTGGATCACCATATATCGACGGGTATGGCCGCCCCGAAGGAAAAGTTTTATGTGATCGCCGACGCCAGCGATCGCAAACGTGATATCGACCAATTGGCCCGCCGAGCGGGGCCGTATTTTTCCGACAGGCTTGATCGACAACAACTCGACGCTTTGTATAAAAGCATAGATGACAAGGATGACATTCCAAGGCTTGGTGCTATGGGATTTGGTGGCGATACCACCCTTGTGGCGATGGTCCAGGGCCGGCTGATCGGCACAGGAAAATCTATTGGCGCTTATTTCGCCAACGCGGCGATTATCGTATCGTTTGTCGCAAGCGGCGGTGGAAGCTTTGGCGGTTCACCTGAATTGATGGACACCGACAATACCTATTCGGTGCGATTGCGCTTGTATTCTACCAACGATGGTAACATTCTATGGCAACACGATATCAAAGCGCACGGCGTGGAAGAACTCCTGCATGAAACGGCAAAAAGCCTCAAGGAGCGCATCCCCGGCAAACGCTGATCCTGGACGCAACCAGGCCGCGTTAGTCCATAGAAAACTTTCATTTATCCACAGCGACAAAGCCGTTAGTCGATGCTACCACCGTTACAGCAACATGAGTGCCGTGCTGTTGATAATCAGCAGCACAAAACGAAAATGAAATCAGAATCTAGGGCGAGCCACCTATCGCCAGCGCCACACCCGGCTTTGAGTAATCGCACACACCATCAGGAAAAATTTCATCGAGACGTTCCATTTCATCCTTGTTAAACGTGATTTTCCCATAGGTTCCGTCGCGCAGTGCCCGCGCCAATGGCTTTAACTGGCACTTGAAGGTGCTGCCCTTGATGTCGCTACCGGCCTGCATACGTGAGGTGCTGTACATGGGGAATCGTCGGGCACACACCCCTGTTTTCTTCTCATTTAGTATACCGTCCCAAGCATCATTTCCGGCGTAAACAACCGCACCACTTCCATCAAAACAACTGTCAACAGCATTCGGCGGTTTGGATGCCGCCGGTTCTTGTGTTGTCTTACGAACGTTTTCCAACCATTGATCCATCACATCCAATGCGTCTCCGGTAGGTTCATAATCACAGGACCAATCCAGTGTCGTTTCATCCATGTGACTGCATTGTGCAATCCAGATAACGTGGTTGTCATGGTTTCCGTTGCTGTTTTGAATGCGGGCCCGCGCCGAAAAAGACGCAATGCTGTGATGCATATTAAGAGCGGGTTCGAGATACCAGCGGATATCAATCACCGGAATATCAATGTCGCCGATAAAAACCTGGCCCGAATCGTACGCTATTTTCATAGTGTTCAAATTGCCTTCGGAGCGTGGAGCCGGCGCGCCGTTTTTACAAGCGGTGTTAAGATTCATATTAGCCTGATCCCAGGGATCATAGATATCCGTTGATCCGTTGCGATTCCAGGGGTAGTTACCTATGGTCATGTTTTGCGGATGTTTCCATCCACCCACACAGGCGTTAAGATCCAGAAAGGATTGCTTTGCCAGCGCACCTTGTCGCAGCGCCAACAATCCGTATTGCACACCTACGTTGTCCCAACTGTTTGGCGCAAAACCCTGTTCGTCCCGGGGGTAGATATTGCCAAGGTCATTCCAATAGGTCCATTTGATACCGTTGACAATATCATCCTGAAACCGGAATGTATCAAGCGCGTTGAAATACTCCGCATGCGTCCAGTTTGGATTAAAGATACCCGGAATGGTCCCCCGCCAACCCGCCACACATTCACTGGCGCCCGGCTTGGGTGCCGGCGAACGTTGCCATTTTTCCAGCACGGCAGTGTTGTTTGCGGCCATTCCTTCAACCATAACCCGGTTTCGCCAGTCACCCCACTGCGAACTGGTGTCTTTAATATATTCGTGATCGAAATAGCGCTCCAATAATTCACAGTCAGCAACATTGATGGTTTGGGTAACCATATCGGGAAACGACGCCTGTGGTATGGCCGCATCCAGTATGCCCGGGTGATTTTGCGCAATGACATATTGCTGGATCGCGCCACCGGAACCACCCAGGCCGACCGTATATTGCGGCTTACCATAGATGGCTTCAAAATGATGTTTGATCATATAGGCCGTTTCTTCCGCCAATTGCAGATTGTAATGCGTTGAAGTACGCGTACCTGTTGAATATGCAACAGCATATCCTCGCTTCAACGCTTCATAGTGCAGCGCGTGACGCTTGTTGAGGCTCATGATCCCTTGATAATGTCCAAGACCAATTCCACCCTGAAATTTGTAAACCAATTTTTGGTTCCAGGCCTGGTTATTCAGCGTACGGGGAGATTGCAAAGATTCAGTATAAGGTGCCAGCATGGCAATACTGTACAAGAACCGGTTGATAGTGCCCCGCTCTACGCGAACGATAAACGGTATTTCTACAGCACCTGGCTGAATGAGTTGGACCGTATCCGGTGGCGATAAGAAGTTACTCAAAGCCATAAAACGTTTTTTGACTTTATCAAAATAGAAATAATCCACCTGAGTGGCAATACTGCAATATTTGCTGTACCCCACAGGTGGCAATATAGTAAGGGGGTAACCGAATAATTCCGGGAAAACTGCAGCGCCAACATGACGCGTATCATCCACGATGGGTTGGCCCAACCAATTATACAAGGATGTACAAATAAAGGGTGTTTGTTGAGGTCCACTAAATACAGGTCCAGTAGGACCAGTATCGCCTATCCAGAAATCGTATCGTTCAACGCTCTGGCCATAGATTCGAGGCAGTGACGAATAGCTGTTTACAACATCCAGAGCAATCACCACGGCAAATAATGCTGCAATTGCACCCAAAACGTAACTAAATTTCACTATTTTGTTTTTCATTTTGTTTCAATACATAGCAAAATCACTGCTATTCAGCGTATTTTATCTTATTTGTACCACACCCCATACAGCAACACCATGACACTCAAACCAGCCCTGTTTGACAATCGCCACGCCCGGAGCTAACGCTAAAGGCCTTTTAATAAACCACTATCGGCATTGCGTTTACCGTTCTACACCGATAGCCACAAGCGGTCGTGGATTCTGGTAACATTTGTATGTAACGAAAGTTTTCTTTAACATCGTTAGCGCCTGCATAGCCAGCCATGACCGGTAAAGCAACATATCAGACACTTTAATACCAGTTCGCCCGCCGGTAAACACATGGTGTTATCTGAGGTTCCGAATATTTATAGAATATGGATAAGACTTACTACATACCGGCCTTCACGGCCAGCCATCTGGAACACCATTAGATAAAGGTTCACCACGAATAGCTCCAGGCCCCGCCAAATGCCAAAAAATTCGCAATTATAATTCACCGCACCAGGCTTTCCCTAAACTCTGCCCCCTGTGTTTACAAACTGTACCATTTGCTCGCGACAGACACACTCCAAAGTGACCGCAACAACGTTGATGAAGACACTTACGCAATTTCTTGTTAATACTCATATATATGCCAAAGATGGACCCGCCTGTTGGATAAAACTCCTTTACCTCTAGTTCATCAAGTTTTTCTTATGTTCTGCGTTATACAGACGGTCACATAAATACATACTCGTGGTATTTTTTCATATATATGTTGTATTATAGGTACCTGATAAGCCCTTAAATCTCTAAACGTCGATTCCAGTTTCCCTTTCAATAGACCCCCAGGTGGTGCGACCGGAATACTGGATTGTCACGGAGGTGTGACATGTCACAATCACGACCCGATTCCAAGAAAATATGTGAAATTAATATTCCCCTGGAACGCGACGTGTTCCTCAGGGACTTGATCCGAGAATTGTCAGGTCTGCTGGAAGATATGGTAGGTCTTGAAGAAACATCAGGATTCATCAGTGTCGTTGGCCAGAATATCGGAACACAGATAAACCAGCTCTACCGCCAGGAATTGGGCATACCCAAACTAAACCGGGAGCAGGTAGCCGAAGTGCTGGCCAACCTGAAAAATCGTATTCGCGGTGAATTTTCCATAGATGAACAGGATGATTCCAGGATAGTTTTTAAGTGCACCGCCTGTCCTTTTGGCGATAAAGTCAAAGATCGCTCTTCATTATGCATGATGACCTCCAACGTGTTCGGCGTCATAACTGCGGATAATCTGGGTTACGCCAAAGTCAGCCTGGAAAAGACCATTGCACGCGGTGATCCTGAATGCCGCGTGGTAGTATATCTTGAACCTGAAAACGCGCAGACCAAAGCGGCGAGTGGACGCGAGTACTACGAAGCCGAGAATTAGGGATGTCACCTGAAGACTTTGCTGACTTTACCAGCCCCCTTCCCGATGCACTGTGCCTGATTGCGGCAGATGGCCACATTCTCGCCGCTAACGAAGCATCCGTGCGTTTTATGCACACCGACATGGATACTATTGTGTCCGCGACGTTGTTTGACCTGGTTGCTGACAACGAAGCAAAAGTCAAACGAACGCTCCGCAACTGGTCCCGCAGCCGGACAATGATACCCGGGCCACTCAATGTTCGCATCAACGACAACGAATTTACCCCCTGTAATTGCAGCGGCGCCCTGGTCGGATTGAAGTCCGAAAACTCGCCCGCGACGATTCTGGTACGTTTTGAACACCGGGAACATTTTTCCAAAAGCTTCTCCGCTTTGAATGAGAAACTTGCTCAGTTGCAAAGAGAAATTGTCACAAGACAGCAGACTGAACAGGCATTATCCGAAAGCAAGGCGCAATTTGAAGCCATGTTTAACTCAATAACAGATGCCGTGTTGTTCGCTGATGTTAACCGCCAACTCGTCATGCTCAATCCAGCGGTCCGCACGATGTTTGGTTACAACGACCAGGAACTCATTGGCAATACAACTGAAATGCTTTATGCCGATAAAAATGATTATATTGAACAGGGACGTCGCCGTTACCGCCCCGACGCTGTTTCCGAAGGTGGCACCTACGAAGCGAGATACAAACGCAAAGATGGCACAGTATTCTGGACAGAGACCCTTGGAACCCAGGTAAAAAATGAGGCCGGGGAAATTCTCGGTTTTGTCGCACTGTTCCGCGACATCACCAAGCGCAAGCAAACCGAAGCGGAGCTTTTGAAACATCGCGAACATCTGGAAGAACTGGTTAGAGAACGTACCCTTGCATTGGAACACAGCAACCATGAACTGGAAGCGTACAGTTATTCAATCGCTCATGATTTACGCGCACCATTACGGTCAATTGCCGGATTTAGCGAGATTCTTATGGAAGACGCGGCAGATAAACTGGATAGTACTGATCTGCAATACCTGCAACGAATCGTAAATTCGGCCTCACACATGGCTGAACTCATCGATGACATCCTGGAACTTAGCCGGGTATCACGCTCCGAAATGCAGTTGGACGAAGTAAATTTGAGCGAAACCTGTTTTGAAATCAGCAAAACATTACATGCCTCGAATTCGGAACGCGTGGTTGAATGGCGCATCCAACCTAACTTGAAAGTTCGGGGAGATCCCAATTTACTGTACGTGGTCATGAGCAACCTGCTAAGCAACGCCTGGAAATTTACGCTACAACAGTCGCGAGCCGTGATCGAATTTGGAACTGCACATAGGTATAGCGAACAGTTTTTTTACGTGCGCGACAATGGTATTGGATTCGACATGAAGTACAGTCACAAGCTGTTCGGATTATTCCAGAGGTTGCACCACAAGGATGACTATGAAGGGACAGGCGTGGGCCTGGCCACGGTAAAAAGAATAATAAACCGTCACAAGGGAAAAATTGAAATAGAAAGTGCATTAAACAAGGGAACCACAGTCTACTTTTCGATACCGAAATAGTATTGGGTAATCGCCCCTTACAACCTGCCGTAGTTATTGTCACTATATTGCGTCAGCTTAGATAGCAAGGCCAACGACATGGCCTAATATAACCACTTCCCCTAATTTCTAAAAACCTGATCTTAGTCAACAATCGCTGTAAAACGGTCTATATTATATGGATAGCAAAGCTGTTCCAGGCGATTTTTTGTGTCTATGCGGGGAAACAAGCAGGAAAAATTATGCTTGGCTGGATATACAAAGAGAGCACACCTGACCAAAAGGTTAGTTCAGGATAATACCCACAACAAATACAAGGAACCCGCCATCATGCCGGTGTAACCGGTTACGTCATGGCGAGTAACGAGCGAAACTACAAGGAGGGCCGCTATGCGTACTTTCATCATATACATTCTAGCAGTTGCTGCCATGGCGGCTATTTCGAATGGGGCTCAGGCAAATTGCGATGAAGGTGAAATTGTCATTAAATTCAGCCACGTCACCAATACCGATAAACATCCCAAAGGAATTGCAGCATCGCTTCTGGAAAAGCGTGTCAACAAGGAAATGGATGGCAAAGCCTGCATGCAGGTCTATCCGAATTCCACACTTTATGATGACAAGAAAGTACTGGAAGCCATGCTCAATGGGGATGTACAAATGGCGGCCCCATCGCTGTCAAAATTTGAAAAGTTCACAAAAAAATTCCGTATTTTTGACCTGCCTTTTCTGTTTAACGACGTTGCCGCCGTGGACCGGTTTCAAAACTCCCCGGATGGTGAAAAACTAAAGAACTCCATGAAACGGCGAGGGCTTAAAGGTCTTGCATTCTGGCACAATGGTATGAAACAAATGTCGGCCAACCGGCCACTGATAAAGCCCGAAGACGCCAAAGGCCTGAAATTTCGCGTCCAGGCATCTGATGTACTAGTCGCCCAATTCAGGCAACTGGGCGCCAATCCGCAAAAAATGGCGTTTAAAGAAGTTTACGGCGCTTTGCAAACCGGAGTCATTGATGGCCAGGAAAACACTTGGTCCAATATCTATGGCAAGAAATTTTACGAAGTACAGGACGGCGTGACGGAAACCAATCACGGCATCCTCGACTATCTGGTGGTCACTTCCACCAAATGGTGGGACGGCTTGCCCGATGATGTACGCACCCAATTGAGTACAATATTAAGGGAAGTAACTGAAAACCGTAACGCGGAGTCAACCGCCGTCAATGAAGCCAACAAACAAAATATTATCAAAGCAGGTTCCACGGTACGTACACTGACACCAGCACAACGGCAGGAATGGGTTGAGGCCCTTAAACCGGTGTGGAAAAAATTCGAAAAAGATATCGGTGCGGACCTGATAAAAGCGGCATTAAAGGCGAATAAAAACTGACAATTTTTTCGGGCAGTTGTACCGGAACCAATTGCAGGTGCGCGTAACTTACATAATTCCAACAAGTTCAGGCCGCTTACTATGTCAGTATCACTGAGCAAAATGGGTGCGATCGTCGATCGCATAGAGGAAACAAGCATTGCCGTTTGCCTGGGATTGATGACGCTGATTACCTTTTCCAACGTCATTGCTCGCTATCTTTTCAATACCAATATACTCTGGGCGCTGGAGTTAACGGTTTTCCTGTTTGCCTGGCTTGTACTTATGGGCGCTTCATACGGTGTCAAAAAACATATCCATATTGGTGTTGACGTCGTTATTAACCTCCTGCCTCCACTGGGAAAAAAGATAACTTCCGGTATCGCCTTACTGGCCTGCCTTGCTTTTTCGATCATGCTGCTTATTGGCTCATGGCATTATTGGTTGCCCTTTGCCACGGACCGCGCCTGGCTGGAGACTGAAGACATACCAATGCCCGAAGCACTCCAGTTCCTATCCGGTTGGTTGAACGAAGGCGAAAGATATGAAAACCTGCCCCGCATGATTCCTTACCTCGCCCTGCCGCTGGGTATGTTATTACTGACATACCGGTTCGCACAGGTTGGGTGGAAGCTTCTGCGCGGCGAAGTCGACATGATTATCAGCAGCCACGAAGGTGAGGCCCTGCAACAAAATAGCCAGGCCGCCACTGATAAAGGTGAATCCCGAGACCCATGGAAATCCTGATCCTTTTTGTGATGGTCATCGGCTTTATGCTCATCGGCGTACCGATCGCTGTATCTTTGGGCCTGTCCAGCATTTTGTTTCTGCTTATGTTTTCCCACGACGCTTCCCTTACGTCGGTGGCACAGACCCTGTTCTCGGCTTTCGAAGGCCACTACACCCTGTTGGCCATTCCCTACTTCATACTGGCGTCCACATTTATGTCCACCGGCGGTGTTGCACAGCGGATCATTCGTTTCGCCGTCGCGGTAGTCGGATCTTTTCGTGGTGGCCTTGCCATGGCATCGGTGTTTGCCTGCATGATGTTCGCAGCCTTGTCAGGCTCTTCACCGGCGACGGTGGTCGCCATAGGCAGCCTGGTTATCGCCGGTATGCTCAGTGTCGGCTACACCAGGGAATTTGCCGCGGGTGTCATCTGTAACGCCGGAACCCTGGGTATTTTAATTCCCCCTTCCATTGTCATGGTGGTCTATGCTGCGGCAACTGACGTATCCGTGGGTCGCATGTTTCTGGGAGGGGTCATTCCCGGAATACTGGCCGGCCTGATGCTAATGGTCGCGATCTATGTGGTGGCACGCATCAGGGGCCTGCCGGCGCAACCCTGGGCGGGTTGGCGGGAGGTATTGGAATCAGCAAGAGATGCCGTTTGGGGACTGTTACTCATTATCATAATACTTGGTGGTATTTATGGCGGCATTTTCACCCCCACGGAAGCGGCCGCAGTGGCGGCCATCTACGCCTTTATTATCGCCAACTTTATTTATCGAGATATGGGCCCGTTCAAAACAGAAGGTAAAAAAGGCTTTCATCTCATATGGCGCAGTCTATCGGTATTCTGGCACAAGGATACCCAGCACACATTACTGGAAGCCGGCAAACTGACTATCATGCTGCTATTCATTATTGCCAATGCCCTCATATTAAAACATGTGCTGACTGAAGAGCGCATCCCGCAATTGATTACCGAGGCAATGTTATCGGCGGGCTTTGGGCCCATCATGTTCCTGATCGTCGTTAACATCCTGCTCCTCATCGGCGGTCAATTCATGGAACCTTCCGGCCTGCTAATCATCGTCGCCCCGCTGGTGTTCCCCATTGCGGTCACCCTGGGCATTGACCCGATCCACCTGGGCATCATGATGGTCGTTAACATGGAAATCGGCATGATAACCCCTCCGGTGGGTTTGAATCTTTTCGTCACCGCCGGCGTTGCCGGAATGTCAATGGTGAATATTGTCAAAGCAGCGGCACCGTGGCTGGCAGTGATGTTTCTGTTTCTAATCATCGTCACTTATGTCCCGATCGTTTCAACATGGCTTCCCACGACCCTGATGGGGCCGGAAGCAGTCACCAGGTAATTCACGATCAACTGCTTTGCGATAACTTAAAACATAAAACGCACAACAACAATACGCCAGCCATATTCAAGGCGACCTGCAATCCAGCATTACATTAAAAATAGACTTTTTCGGTGAACGCCCCATCGACGACGATGTTGGTACCGGTAATAAATGTCGCTGCCGACGAGGCTAAAAACGCCACCACATTCGCAACTTCCTGTGGTGTCCCCATACGTCCCAATGGGTTACGGTTTAAAAATGATTCATACATCGCTGGCATAGTATGCTTTACGTTTTCCCAAAACCCATTTTCGCAGTAGATGGTGCCAGGCGATATGCAATTTGCACGAATTTTCTGACCGGCAAGACGCCGCGCCAGTCCCTTGGTGTAGTTAATAATGGCCGCCTTATATGCGCCATAGGCACTATCAGAGTCAGTTACAGAACCCAGCACGGATGACATGGTAATGATGGCTGCGTCGCTCTGCTGATGCGCGGCATCCGCCAGATAGGGTAGAGCCGCTTCAACGCAATGGATGGTTCCCATGAGATCCACGTCGTAACCCTGTCGCCAGTCCTCTTCACTATTACCAACCCCAAAAGCGCTGGGATTGGCCACCACGGTGTCGATACCGCCAAGAGCCTCGTGAGCATTACGCACCCAAGCGCGCAGCGCCTCGCTGTCGGCAACATCCAATGACTCAGCATAGACATTCACGTTCAGGGCTTGCAAAGTTCGCTGGGTTTGCTGAATACCGGCTGCGTCGCGAGCCGCGATTGCCAGATCGGCGCCGTTTTCGGCAAACAATTGTGCAATGGCGCGGCCGATACCGCGCGTGGCGCCAGTGATAATCGCTTTTCTGCTGCGAAGTTCATAATCCATCATATTTTCCTTGTTAAGGCTACTGGGTTAATTTCGTAATACTGTAAGTAAACCGGCGCCCACCAACCATAGCCAGGCGTCCGGATTTGTTGTTTCAGCGTCTTTTTTTGACTTATTACGCTATGCCACTTGATTCAGTGGCCGTTTTGTTGAGATTATTCCAGAATGGATCCGTTGTCTGATTTTCTACCTGCCATGCGCCTGGAGTCGGCTGTCTATACAAGACTGGAGACTACCGCACCCTGGGGTTTGGATTTCGATGCCTACCATCACACGAAATTCGGGATTATCCTGCAGGGAGAATGCCTCATTAGCGTGCAAGGATCGACGGATTTTATTAAGCTCTCTTCGGGCAGTTGCTATTTGTTGCCAAGGGGAAATCCATTCACTCTGTGCGATCATCGCGATACGCCGCTGGTAAACTTCGAAGACACCTTGCATTTGTTGGATGGCCGCGTGCTTCGGCTGGGCGGCGGCGGAGCACCGATGATCATGATGGGCGGTCGGTTCGTGTTTGCCATGAACCAGCCTCCGCCATTGCTGAATATCCTGCCGGACCTGTTACATTTCAAGGTAAGTGAGGAAGAGCTGCCGGCCTTACAGGCAACATTGCAGTTATTAGCCGCTGAAGCACAAGGCGCAGGCCTGGGTTCACGCCGCATGATTGACCGTATTGCGGAAATTTTCTTTTTGCAAACGTTACGGGCTTACATTAACGCCGATAAAAATCATCATGTATCGTGGTTGGGCGCAGTCAATGATCGTAAAATTGCCCAGGCACTGCGTTTAATACACGAACATCCTGACCAGTCGTGGACTGTCGAGTCTATTGCAAACCAGGCAGGCATGTCCCGTTCCGTATTTGCGCAACGATTTAAGACCCTGGTGGGGGAAACACCGATGGAATACCTGACACGTTGCCGACTCCATAAAGCGTCTCGACTGTTGCGCGAAAGTAAAATGACCATTGGCGAGATTGCCAGTTTATCCGGTTACGAATCGGATGGCTCGTTCAATAAAGCCTTCAAACGAAGATTTGGCGCCTCTCCCCGACAATTTCGCACACAAGCTTAATAATTAAATATTTTTCACCACCGAACTGCATACAAAACCCCTGCCCCATCTGCTGACGCGACCAAACACAGTAAAATGGTATCCGGATATGTCGTTGACTGCCAATAAACGAAAGGAAAAAGTAAAGCCGCCCGGCACGCTCCGCTTCACTAGCTTTTTAAAAAGAATCTAACTAATAAGGGCATCACGCACGATCTCACGCAGCACCTGTCGGTACTGAAGCTGATTAACACGGCAGTGCGAGAATGGAACAATGTGTTGTTGACAAGGGGCAAAGCCGCGCACTAATCTAGCTGGCAAACCTGTATTGATATGCAACAAACGTGATCACACCCTGCCTGATTAATCCCAACGATACCAGTTACCGATTTCCCGATGTTTCACTGGCGCTGAATGACCCCAATGGACTGTTGGCCATTGGCGGCGATCTGTCACCGCCGCGATTGCTGGCGGCCTATCGCCACGGTATCTTCCCCTGGTTTAATCCTGGTGAACCGATTCTGTGGTGGTCACCGGATCCGAGGGCAGTGTTATACCCGGATAAGATAAACATTTCCCGTAGCCTGCGAAAGACGCTGCGAAAAAACCTGTTCACGGTGACTACCGACCTGGCATTTGACGAAGTCATGCGGGCCTGCCAGGCGCCTCGGGAGAGCCAACAGGGCACCTGGATCACCGGCGAGATGCGCATGGCATACGGGAAAATGCACGAATTGGGGTATGCCCACTCCGTGGAATGCTGGCAGGACAATGAACTGGCAGGCGGCCTGTACGGCATGGCAATCGGCCAGGTGTTTTACGGTGAATCGATGTTTTCCCGCGTCACTGATGCATCGAAAGTTGCATTAGTTTATTTAACTGACAAACTTAAGGAATGGCATTATCAAATTATCGACTGCCAGGTGCAATCGGACCATCTCAAGCGCATGGGAGCCGAAGACATTCCCCGCCGGCAATTTTGCGCCGGGCTCGAACGCTGGTGCAAACAACCACCAGCGGACCAGTCCTGGAAAGCACATTGGAGCGCTTCATGATGCTGACGGCGTTATATACGCCACTCTATGGACTAATTGATTCTAATGTAGACAACAAACCAATCTCCTGGCAATAGCAGGATTGATGACTGAAAAAATTGAATATGGATTCCGCAGGACGACCCAAAACCGTCAATTCACTGGCCTTTTTTGCCAGTGAGGCCCACCCGTGCAGTTACCTTGATGACCAGATGGCAATATCGGTGTTCGCCGATCCCAGTGTCACCATGACCATGCGTATCTACAGCCGCCTGGCCGACTATGGCTTTCGCCGCAGTGGTTCCTTTGTTTACACCCCCAGTTGCCCCGCTTGCCAGTCCTGTTTACCGTTACGCATACCGGTAGAGCGCTTCCGTCCCAACCGCTCTCAGCGACGGACCATGAAGCGCAACGCCGGTTTAACGGTGCACGCCAGTCCGGCCACCTTCCGCCAGGACCATTTTGAATTGTATTGCCGCTATCTTAGCCATCGTCACGCGGGCAGTACCATGGAAAACCCCACGCCGGAAGAATACATGAGTTTTCTCACCAGTGACTGGAGTAACACCTGGTTTTACGAGTTTCGGGACAATGGCACATTAGTAGCGGTATCAGTGGCAGACAAACTGGCGCAGGGCCTTTCAGCGGTGTACACGTATTTTGAGCCGGCTTATGAAGCAACAAGCATTGGTACCTATGCCATTTTGTGGCTGGTGCAGGAAACGCGCTCGTTACGGCTGCCATCGCTTTATCTGGGCTACTGGATACCGCAATGCAAGAAGATGCAGTACAAATCCCGTTTCCAACCCTGTGAAATTTTTGCCAATGGCCGTTGGGCCCCCTTAACCGACCCTTCGTCCGAAGGGTGACAAATAATATACAAATTGGCAAAAATATTTTTTATTTCAATAGGTTAACTCCAGCCACCCTCCTAAAGAAAGACCCCCCAGGGACGATATAAAAACTAAGCAGTTACAAACGGACTTCAAGTCACCGGTCTCATTGTTTGGTTGTGGAACGGTACACGAAGGGACCCAAATGACAACGTATTACAATAGCCTAAAGGGCCCCATACCATGCTTAGTTATATATATAGCGTTGCCAAGGAATTTGAACTGGAACACGGATTCAGCCCGAACCTGCTTTTCATGAACTATGCACACCTCGAATGCTTAAAGCAGCAATTAGAAGACCCCAATGATTTCAACGCTATTCTGGTTTTTCTAGGCATGGAACTGATCCTGCAGCAGGAAGCCATTCATCCATCCGTTGCCTGGGCTCATACGCCCTGGAAAGAAGCGGTTCACGTCTAATGAGCGTTTTTTAAACGCATCTTCTTTGATTTCCCGCCAGAATCGCTAAAAAATCCGCTATCGCGCGGATTTTTTGAAAAATTTTCGAATATCAGGCATTATGTGCCACCATTAATCGAGCTACCTCGGATGGGGAGATCGATTTGGCAATGAGTTGGGCGCTGTTTTCAGCGCTTTTCTTCGTTCATGATGTCAGAATTTGAAAGGTTTTGGACAATTCAAATTATTTGGCAATCGTTTTTTTAAACCATCGTTTTTTTAAACTAGAGTTTTGAGAATTTATGCCGAAAGAAGAACACATTGAAATGGAAGGTACGGTCGTTGAAACCCTTCCCAATACCATGTTCCGTGTTGAACTGGAAAACGGACACGTCGTGACGGCCCATATCTCCGGTAAAATGCGCAAGCACTATATTCGTATTTTGACGGGGGATAAAGTCACCGTCCAGCTGACACCCTATGACCTGACCAAGGGCCGTATCGTTTTTCGAGCCCGCTAACCTCCCCTCCCTGTAATCTTCTCCCACAATGACGCGCATCAGGTCCCGACAGGGACATCGCACGATTATGCGTCAAAAAAGCGGGAAAACAGGGAACGAATCGGCAACAGCGATAAGGCAATCAACTGTGTTGAGTGGCTAAAACGGGGATAGCATCAATCACGGCACAGTGGCGCCAGAGCTGGCGCCAACACCGGAAAATCAACGGCCAGAGCCCGATTTACCCGCTAGCCCTCAAACGCACCGCATGAACCCCAGAGTATATCTATTTGACGGGCTAAACCGCGCCTTGAGGGGGTGTTATGTGCAATAGCCGGGTTAACTAGCTGACAGTGGCGTTTTCCGCTTCGTCCTCGGTATCGAACTCGAAACTCAACTTGCCGTCTTCGACGGTCACATTAACCTCACCGCCATCGGCCAGGCGTCCGAACAGCAGTTCTTCAGCCAGTGGTTTCTTAATGTTTTCCCTCACCACACGTGCCATGGGACGGGCTCCCATCTTGCTGTCGTAGCCTTCCACGGCCAGCCAGGCGCGTGCCTCGCTGTCGACGGTCAGCGTCACTTTCTTCTCCAGCAATTGCGTTTCCAGTTCACAAATGAACTTGTCCACAACATGGGAGATGGTGCGCTCATCCAGACCCTTGAAGTTAATAATAGCGTCGAGCCGGTTACGAAACTCCGGTGTAAACGTGCGCTTGATGACTTCAGAACTGTCGGTAGTGTGGTCCTGGGGTGCAAAACCAATAGACGGACGGCTCATTTGTTCCGCGCCGGCATTGGTGGTCATAACGATGATGATGTTACGGAAATCCGCTTTGCGACCGTTGGTGTCGGTCAGAGTACCGTGGTCCATCACCTGCAGCAGCAGGTTGAACACATCCGGATGCGCCTTTTCAATTTCATCCAGCAATAACACGGCATGGGGGTGCTTGTTGACTTCTTCGGTCAACAGACCACCCTGATCATAACCTACATAACCCGGAGGCGCGCCGATCAAACGCGATACAGTGTGGCGCTCCATGTACTCCGACATATCAAAACGAATGAGCTCAACACCCATGATTTGCGCCAGTTGCCGCGTCACTTCCGTTTTACCCACACCGGTGGGACCGGCAAACAGGAACGAACCAATGGGCCGGTCTTCGTTGCCCAGGCCAGCCCGGGTCATCTTGATGGCGGAAGACAACGTGCTAATCGCCTCGTCCTGGCCGTAAACCACCAGTTTCAGATCACGGTCAAGATGACGCAAACCTTCCTTGTCGGAACTGGATACCTGCTTGGGCGGGATACGCGCCATTTTCGATACCACCAGTTCAACATCTCTCGCGCCGATGGTTTTCTTGCGCTTGGACGGCGCCAGTAAACGCTGGTTAGCACCGGCTTCGTCTATGACATCGATGGCCTTGTCCGGCAAATGACGCTCGTTGATATAACGTTCCGACAATTCCACCGCGGATTTCAACGCCTGGCGGGTAAACTTCACGCCATGGTGTTCTTCAAAGCGCGATTTCAAACCGTTAAGAATCTGCACCGCTTCTTCAATTGTGGGTTCGGGCACATCGATCTTCTGAAAACGGCGCGCCAGGGCACGGTCTTTTTCAAAAATACCCCGGTATTCCTGGTACGTGGTGGAGCCAATGCATTTGATATCACCATTGGCCAGCACCGGCTTAATCAAGTTGGACGCATCCATGGCACCACCGGACGCCGCACCGGCACCGATGATGGTATGAATTTCATCAATGAATAAAATAGCATTTTCCTCGCGGCGCAACTGGGATAACACGGCTTTCAAGCGCTTCTCGAAATCACCGCGGTATTTGGTACCGGCTAACAAGGCGCCCAGATCCAGCGAATAAATCACCGCATCGGACAATACTTCGGGTACTTCGCCATCCACGATTTGTTTGGCCAGGCCTTCGGCCAGGGCGGTTTTACCCACGCCGGCTTCGCCTACAAACAACGGGTTGTTCTTGCGACGGCGGCAAAGCACCTGCAACGTCCGTTCGATTTCCGGCTTGCGGCCGATCAACGGATCGATTTTGCTTTGCATGGCCAACTGGTTCAAGTTGGTTGCGTAACTCTCGAGAGGTGTCTTGCTTTGCGGTTCGGCTTCCTGCTCTTCTTCCGTGTGAGGCAATATGGTGTCCTGCTCGGACTGGTCGTCGACCTTGGAAATGCCATGAGCTATGTAGTTCACCACATCGAGACGGGCAATATGCTGCTTCGACAACAGGTAAACCGCCTGCGACTCCTGCTCACTGAAAATGGCCACCAGTACGTTGGCGCCGGTCACTTCCTTATTGCCGGAGGACTGGACCTGGAATACCGCCCGCTGCAGTACACGCTGAAAACCCAGCGTGGGTTCTATCTCCCGATCATCACCATCGGGCAATATAGGCGTGGTTTCTTCCAGAAAGTCTTCCAGCTCACGTTTAAGCTGGTCCAGATTGGCACCACAGGCGCGCAGGGCATTGTTGCTGGCCGGGTTATCCACTAACGCCAGCAGCAAGTGTTCCACTGTCATGAACTCATGACGTTTTTCTCGTGCTTCCTTAAATGCAACGTTAAGAGTCTGTTCTAACTCTTCGCTTAACATATTAACACCTCTCGCAAGACCTTAACCCTCACAAGACCGTCCTCCTACACGGATTCCATTGTGCATAACAATGGATGCTGGTTGCTGCGAGAGTACTCGTTGACTTGCGCCACCTTTGTCTCGGCAATTTCCTTCACAAATACGCCACACAGTCCTTTACCCTGTGTGTGTACATGCAGCATTACCCGTGTTGCCTTCGCACGGTCCATGCGAAAAAACTTCTCCAGTACATGAACGACAAACTCCATAGGAGTAAAATCGTCATTTATCAAAACTACTTGATACATTGGCGGCCGTTTTAGCTTAGGTCTTGACTCCTGAACGGCAAGATCTTCGTCCCTTTGTGAATTATTTCCTGTATTCATAGACATAAGTTTAGACAACCATATATCTGTTTTCTGTTACGGATATAGACAGTGGAAACCATAAAAAGCTCATAAACCTGCTTAATCGCGACTGGAGGGTATGGGAAAGATGTTAATGCAATACAAAGTGATTTGTAAATTCCAAGGTAATATTGCAAAACAAATCATAGGGTTACAAGATACGGGTTGCGCACTGTTTTAATGCCCCGTAACCGCACTGGGGTCGCTGCGGCAACCAGCGACGGCAGTCCGTTCACGGCGAAAGGTTAATATCGATAGCGCCCGGCAAACCCATGATTTAAATTTTACATATTTTGAACAACGGCATCGGCAAATCCGGAACAACTGACCAGAGTCGCTCCTTCCATCAGCCGTTCCAAATCGTAAGTAACGGTTTTTCCAGCGATTGCGCCGGAAACGCCTTTAACGACAAGGTCCGCCGCATCCTGCCAGCCAAGGTGCCTGAGCATCATTTCGCCGGATAAAATCAACGAACCGGGATTGACCTTGTCCTGGCCGGCATACTTGGGTGCCGTACCGTGGGTCGCCTCAAACATCGCCACGGTGTCCGAAAGATTGGCGCCCGGTGCGATGCCAATACCACCGACCTGTGCAGCCAGGGCATCGGAAATGTAATCACCATTGAGGTTCAGTGTGGCCACTACGCTGTATTCCCGGGGACGCAACAGAATTTGCTGCAGGAAAGCATCGGCAATGACATCCTTGACGACAATAGGTTTGCCGGTCCTGGGACTGATGAACTGGCACCAGGGTCCGCCATCGACTTCGATGGCCGCAAATTCCGCTTTGGCCAGTTCGTAACCCCATGCCTTAAAAGCGCCTTCGGTGAATTTCATGATGTTACCCTTGTGCACCAGGGTCACTGAATCACAGTCGTTGTCGATGGCATATTGAATAGCCTTGCGCACCAGGCGCTGGGTCCCCTCGCGGGACACCGGCTTGATACCAATCCCGGAGGTTTCGGGAAAACGGATTTTGGTTACGCCCATGTCATTTTGCAGAAAATCGATCACTTTTTTGACTTCGGGCGTGCCCGCTTCCCATTCGATACCCGCGTAAATATCCTCGGAATTCTCACGGAAAATCACCATATTGGTATCTTCGGGGCGTTTCAGGGGACTGGGCGTACCGTCAAAATAGCGTACCGGCCGCAGGCATACATACAGGTCCAGCTGCTGGCGCAGCGCCACGTTGAGCGAGCGTATGCCGCCTCCAACGGGCGTCGTGAGGGGACCCTTGATGGACACCACATAGTCACGCACGGCTTGTAACGTTTCGTCCGGTAACCAGACATCGCTACCGTAGACTTTGGTTGCTTTTTCACCAGCATAGACTTCCATCCAGGTGATACGGCGCTTCCCGTTCGATGCCTTTTCTACCGCGGCGTCGATCACGGTGCGCATCGCCGGTGTAACATCGACACCGATACCATCGCCTTCGATGAAGGGAATAATCGGCTGGTCCGGCACATTTAACGAATTGTCCGCATTAACCTGAATTTGCTCGCCGTCGGCGGGCACCGAGATTTTGTCAAATGCCATGATGACTCCAGTGTAAACGTTGGCGGGTTGGCTGCTTGCCAACAAAGGGCGCTATCTTAGCATTTTCCGCACAGGTCAGGAAATTTTCATCCAGGCGCAACGAACAGGGAAGGAAAGTAAGGCAACGCCAACGCTACAGCCCGAATTGGGCCAGATTGCCTTTTAGCGACACCTTGACCATGCCGTCACGGTCAAAGCGCCCCATGGTGGTTAGCGCGGCGTGTAGATCCGGTTGCTCGCCCCGGGTACCGAAGGCACCTTTAAATTCATAGCTCTTGTCGGGATTTAACTGCAGCACACCTTCCGCGCGTAATGGTCCCCCCTGATCGCTGAGCACGCCTTTGACACCACCTTCGTTTGGTTCAAACTTTATCTGCAAATCACCGAGAGTGATTTTTTTCAGTAGCGTCATTTCGGCACTGTACCAGGCCACATCACCCTGCGCCGATACCACGGTATTATTATTCAGTTTGACATTGGACATTTTGACATCCACCGCCCCACCCGGTCTCAGGGCGGCCACGTTGACCAGCTGATCAATTTGATTGAGTGGCAGCCAGGCTTCCAGTCCGTTGACATACGATCCGCCGAACAATGCGTAACCCACTGTTCCGTTGGCGTAACCATCGGTGACTTTCAGTTCCACATTGGCTTCCACAATGCCCAGCAGTAGCGTTAATACATTCACATCCCAGCTGAAGGACTGGATCTGCTGACCTTTAATAGTGGATTCGCCGATGCGCCCGGACCATATGGAGCCTTCAATATCATTAAGCATCACCGGGACGTTTTGGCCGCCAAATTTTGTTTTCCAGAATCCATATGCGACATCGGCCGGTAGCGTTACCAACAAAAACACGGTATAGGCCAACAATCCCAGCAGGGTATATTTAATGGATGATTTAACAGCAGGTGACATAAACTCGCTTTAATCGTTGTTGTTCAATCCATTGTCACATGAATCAATGGTTACATGAATCAATGTTATTTGGATCTAATGTTTTTTCGTTCTAGTGTTATTTGAATCATGCGCCTTCCAGAACCAGGCGTGCATTCACCAATCCCGCCTCTTCCTGCTTTTCAATCACGCTGGTGACAATACGAATCCCCTGCCGGCGCTGCAGGCTTTCAAGCCATTGGACTATGTCGTTGAACGGCGCTTTTTCCAGCCAAACCTTGGCCCTGGACTGGCCATCGGGCTGCACCCGCTTTACCGAGTCACCCAGGTCGCTGGACTTGGCGGTGCGATCGATGATACCAAGCAGTGACTGGCCGTTGGATTTGCCCGACGGCCCCCTGGCCTTGATTTGTGCCTGCATTTGCCGGGCCTGCTCTGCGGCATGTTCCATCCAGGTTACCAATTCCTGGTTTTTGTCGATGCTTTTACGCAAGGCGGCGGATTTGTTGACCAGCGGTTCCCACGCCAGCAGGTAAAGCATGGCAATAATCAGTACGGCTGCACCGATCAGCAATATGCGCCGTTCACGGGGTTCGAGATTGTTATACCATTCCTTCATGCGCCTTCCTTGCGTTTCGCGCCAGTGGCGGATTCGGTGGCGGTTTTCAATTGCATGCGGCTTTCCACCTTGCCTTTGCGCGACGACGCCGACTGAATATCCACTGCCAGATTGGCTTCGTTAACCAAACGCGATTTAAGCTTATCCAACGACTGCAGATCCGATATTTCAAAATCCAGATCCAGCGCTTCTTCCTTGAACCGCAAGGTACGGATCAACAGTGAATTGGTATCGGCCAGCACCGTGCCCGCTTTTGACAGCAACGCGAACATATCAGTGGTTTGGTTGCTTTGTTTGCGCAACTCAGCCAGTTTCTGTTGCATCTGAACCTTGGGATCGACAATATTTTTATCATCCGGAAATGCCGTTTTATAAATATCGACTACCCGCTCGCGCAGGGCCTGGTCTTTGGCCGATAGCTTCTGGTAATCAAAGATCATCAATCCCACCTGTATCAACAACCACACCGCAATCATTGCTGCGGCGGGAATCCATGGCTTTAACAGTTTTTCCAGTTGCTCGCGGCGGCTGTAATCGCCCTGCAACAAATTAATACATTTGGTTTCTTCAAACTGGTTGGCCAGAAATACCAGGAACGACTCATCGACCTGGCGAACATCAACCTCCAGTTGCAGGCTTTCACCCAGTTTCTTTAAATCAGCCGCCACCAGCGCCATGTCACCGGTCGCGGGTAATGCATCCGTATCTGCTGCCGTTTCCTGATCTTCGTTCCCTGTCTCCTCGGCAACGGTGGTTTCATCGCAAACAATAACATCCAATCTCGCGGGACGGTCTTCCTCGCCGGTCGATTCAAGCATGCTGCGCAACAGCGGCACGACATTGGCAACATCCAGTGCAATGCCGCCTTGTCGGCTGTTCCTTAAAATGGCTTTCGATTTGGTATGTTTGTCGGCGCTTTTTAATAACAGGGTCCAGTGCTCTTCTTCATAAGGCACTGCATGGACTTCGGTGGTCACGACATCTGGCTGAATCCCAACATCTTTCAGGTTATTCAGCCATTGGTCAATCATGTTGCGCTCGACAATGGCCACATTGATCCGGTCGTCTTGCGGGCGCTCGCCGATGGCAAAATGATTGTCTTCCACGTCGCTGGCCAGCTGTTCTTCGAGCGCAAAGGGAATGGCTTTTAATAATTTCTGTTTGTTCATCGCCGGTAACGCCACATCGGTGAGCACCACCTCGACGCCGGAAACAAACACCGCCACCCGGCAACCCAACGCATGATTGGAGGCGGTTTTCAAATCGCCATGGTACACCGGCCCGGCATGTGCGTGTTCCTCTTTGACAAACCACTGCACGTTCTCGGGCATTTCGCCCGACAATACCGGATCGCCTAAATGAATAAAGATCTGACGCTTCACTAATATGTTCCGATGGTACGCTGTATCGTGGTAATTTTATTGTTTTCCCGTTTGAGCAGGCTGATGAGCTTGACCTGCATACGGCCTATCTGGGCATTGGAGGTCACTTCGTAGTATTTGCTTCCGACGCTCAACTTCATTTGTTCCATTTGTTTGTCAAACTGTTCCATTTGCTGTTTTTGCTTGGGATCATTACCAACAAACAATTGATCCTTGAGGGTCTTGATGAACGTTGCAACATCCTTGTAAGGCTCGTCTTTTCTGCCTTCCAGTACCTTTTGCAGTACGGTATCATCAATACGGCTGTCAATGCTTTGCAAGACCGCTGCCGGCGCGGTGTTCACGTTAATCGTCACATCGTCAGCTTTGATGGTGTTGACCAGGGGCGGATTCTCAGCGTCGCCCACAAAGCAGTTATATTCCTCGGCAATGACGTTTTTCAGTGAACGCAACTCACTGATGCTGACCATGGGTTGATTGCCGGTACGGTAAGGCAGCTCACCGGACAGGTAATCCGTATCTTCGGCGCCACCCAGTTCGACCTGCTCATTTTTATCCATCCAGTCCACCACGATGGTGGCCAGGTCGGGATTGAAGCCGGTTTGTTCGCCGCAATTATCGCCACTGGTCAGGTAATCCACAAAACGCTGAAATGCGTTAACGAAAACTTCCTGTTTCTCGCCATTGGCGTCCACCAGGTTGTCGACGGGGAAACGCGCCGTCGCATCCCGTATAAAACCGCCAATACTACCGCCTTCGACGGGAATCGCAACCAGGTCCTGGGCCATCCATGGATCTTCCAGTGAATCCACTTTCTTGTCTTCGTCGCGCAGCAATAATTGACCGGCCCACTTCTCGGCGCCCAAAGCATACATGTAAGCCTGGTCATAATGAATCAAATTTTCAGTACGCCGGATGTCCAGGGTCTGGCGCTCGGCCATGGCCACCGCGGCAATGGTGACCAGGGAAAAAATAAACAACGCGGTAATCAGCGCTATGCCGTTTTGCCGGGCCGGTGGTTGCATTGCCATCATCTACCGGCCCACCCTCAGCAACCGGGTAACTTTTCCGAATTGCTTGGTTTCCACGTTGACTTCTATGGCCCGTGGAAGCGACGGCAGATTTTGTGCCGGTTGTCCGGGCAGCTGATCCGGCCAGCTGGTATGCCATTCCCCCTGCTGTCCCAGGTAACGGATTTCGACGTTTTTAACACCGTCAAGCAGAACATTCTCATAGGCTTTGCTGTCCTCCGCACGATCCAGCACCCGCCAATAGGCACGCACCAGTTGTTCATCACGCACCGCATAGGCAACCCGCTGCAGATGGCTGCGGGGACGGTGGGCCGGATTGCGCCAGCCACCATGGGTCAACTCCAGTAAATAGCCTTCAAAATCATTGCCAATCACTGGCGGGCGCAGTTCGCCATATTCGTCACGCACGCCACGATCGACGATTTGTTCGATATCCCGCTGCATCCTGATCATGGCGACCTGTAACTGGTGAAGCTGGTCCGCATGCTCATCGGTCCGTTCCCGCGCCAGCAATACATTATTGAGTCCGCTGTAGGCAATCGCCGCCATAATGGCAAACACGGCCATGGCAACCACCAGTTCCAGCAACGTAAATCCGCTGTTGAGACGCGTTGTCGCCTTGTTCGCGGAAACGGCCATGGCTCAGGACCCCGGCCGGCTGACGAATCCCACCAGGGTGGTCAGGGGGTACTCGTCATCTTCATTGACGCGCACCCGGATATAAACCCGCCGTACGCGTTCATCGTCGGTTTCTTCCACCTGCTGTTCCCAGTACCATTCATGTTCGGCCATTAACGCCGAACCGGTGGTTTTTTTCACAGCCGGCCACTCGCTGTCATTTAATATATGCAGTTCCGCCATTTTGTTCATGGCCACCCAATGAGCAAACGTCCGCTCCTTGAGTCCCGTCGCATTGCGTACGTTTGCCGAAACGGTCATCATCACCGCCGCCATGGCCACCGCGATAATCCCCAGTGCCACCATAACTTCGATCAGCGTAAAACCGCCAGCCGATTTGTTATTGATCCTGTCTCTCATAGGATTTGCCTTGTTAATGCTGAGCGACTGAACAACAATTCGTTGGTAAATAATAACCGCTACATCGCTTGTTCATTGTTCCTCATCCTGGCTTCCCGGCGGTTGGTATTCGATCTCACCGGTCAACGTACCTGCCACCGTGTATTTGGCCTCACTGTCGGCATCCCTGAGCGTCAATTTAAAAGGTGTTACTTCACCGCTGGATAACAGATAGACCTGGGCCGGCTTGTCTTGATTGGTAAGATTTACCTCATCTTCATAGATCCATAGTTTGACATCCAGCATGGGGGGGAACTCGCGGCTGCGAAACAGGCGGTCGTCTTCTATGGGTTGCCACTTTGGACCATTCAACACGGCAAAGCTGTATCCCGTGGTGGTTAGCAACAAGGACAGTTCCTGTCCTTGCAACACCGCTTCTTCACTGGCCAGGCGCATCAGGTGATGGATACGTTTGGCTTCGTCTTCCACGTAGCGGTCACTGTGCTGGCCAACAGATAAAGTGGCCATGGTCACCATCACGCCGATGATGAACACCACCACAATAATCTCGAACAACGTGAAGCCACGCGCCTTCGCAGGAAACTTTCCGAAACGATCAGGAGTCGCCGCCATTGGGATAACCTAACCTTTCACGCCTTTAACATCACAATTAAGGCGCCATTAATAAACGGAGTATGATGAATTAACGTAGCCGGCGCGTGGATAAGAATTTTCTCTCGGTTAGCCTAACAACTGGGTGCTACCACTATTGCAATTCCCAGTTGCCGATATCAGCGTTGGGGCCTTCACCACCCTGCTGATTGTCTGCGCCCAGGGAATAAATATCGACGTCACCCTTAGAGCCCGGCGACAGAAACTGATAAGGCTCTCCCCAGGGGTCCTTGGGCAAACGGTCCATATACCGCTTCCAGTTCTTGGGTTCAGGCGTTCCTGAGGGCTTCGTTACCAACGCCTCCAGGCCCTGATCGGTGGTGGGATAAACAAAATTGTCCAGTTTGTACAAATTAAGCGCACTTTCAAGTGCCCGTATATCCTGCTTGGCCTTGGCGATTCTCGCATCGTCCGGACGGTCCATGACCCGGGGTACCACGATGGCCGCGAGAATACCTAAAAT